>CAYLSF010000235.1:0-7398 GCA_964385675.1 uncultured Saprospiraceae bacterium | reverse complement strand
CGTACTCGATACAGATTGCCCTCTCCTCCACTCGCAAAGGGTTGATCATCAAGGTATAATTCAACATTATTTTTAGCAAAAAATACTTTTTTCACGAACGCTTAGTTTCATTGCTTCATGGTTTCATTGCTTCACAGTTTCATTGTTGAAACATTTAACCAAAAGATAAATTGATAACTGAATATTTGATTTTGTACTAGTAAAGATTACTAGAACTAGCTCCTGATAATTATCAAAAAATAACAATTAACAGTTAATAATTAACAATTAAACTCCTAATTCATTGAGTACGCCCAAAATCATCGTCTTATCATCGGATTCCGTCTTAAATTGTCGAGTGCCTGCTTTTAGAAATCCTCCCCACAATTGATTTATTTCATCTTGCGATTTACCATCTTGATGCATGGCTCGTAGCCCTTTTACATTTGGGTCAAAAAACTTAGCATACGGACGATTTGGGTCGAAAAATTTATTCTTTCTAGGATCATAAAGATTAACCTCAAATGAGCCTTTCTCACAGCCATCTGTCAGTAAGACAAACGCTTGAATTTTATCTTTGTAAATTCCACCATATACAAAACGCCTTACTTTGTCGGCTTCCCAAATATCTGAAGTAATAAAAACGGTCTCTCCAACAACTGAACCATGAAAAGGCTCAATAATGCTTTTCCACTCCGTACCATTAGAATAACCTGCACGTCCATCCCCAATATGAGTGACTAAAATACCTGATGGAGAATGAATAGCAACGATAATCGTGCAAGCTAGTGATTGGAGCGTTAGCCCCTCTTCATTAGCTATTTTTTGTAAATTTTCTCGTACCTTTCGTAAGGTCAAAACCGCTACATCTTGCCAGAGAGAAGCACTTGGAAACGTATTATTTTTATGCCACTCTTGTGTTTCTACTAATTCTGTAAAATATTTGAGGGCAAGTTTAGCTGTATAATTGGAGCCAATATGCGAATGTGAGGACGACCCCGCACCGTCACATACAATAGCTAATCCCCAATCTTCATTAAAGCGATGATAGGTACAGCTATCTTGGCAAGGTATATTTTGTTCAATATGTAAATTGCCCGCAACGGAAGCATAGGCAACTGTCCAATTGGATTGGTTCATGGATGATAAGGTAAAGTGTGTTTAAAGATTGTTAATTGCGTTAGTTAAATTTACTAAACCTCAAAGGTTTAGTAAACTTAACTTTCCTTTAACGGGGTTGATACGCCAATTAAAACTCCATCTGAGTCCATCCACTTACAGGCGGTAAGTCTATGACTTCTCCTTCTTTAGATTTTGTAATAATTCCAATACTATTACTCAACCACTTAAAGAATTCAGAGAATTTATAACCTGCCAATGGAAGTGGAGGCGTATTGGTTGGACAAATCATCGCTAATTTCTTATGATTGTAGCCTTTTACCCCTAAACCAAAGAAAGTGAACTTCTTACCTTGCACGGCTTCATTGATTTCTCTAGAGAGTCCATTAATATCTTGTCCATTATCAGGTTCACCATCGGTGATTAATACCAAAAGTGGACGGTAATAGGGTTGACCTGTGTCTTTATACCATTGTTTTCTGCGTTCAATACTTTCCATAGCTAGGCGTACACCATCTACCAATTTAGTGGTACCCGAAGCATTGAGCTTAGGCATATCAAAATTATGGATCAACATGGGTTCTTGAATGCACTGTACCGATGTGCCAAAAGTTACAATACTTATTTCCAGCCGATTTGAAGCAATCATGTCATCTTCTACAGCTTGGTAAAATTCTTGTAGCCCTTTATTGAGTTGATTCATTGGAAAACCTGCCATGGAGCCAGAGACATCCAGCACAAGCATACAAAGGCACTTTTGTTCGTAGTTATCGGGTGTTTCTCCTTGAAAGTAATTCATAAGGTTTAAAAGTTTTAGCTTAAAGGATTTTGAAATGGAATATGAGCTAATTCAAGCGAATATTCTATTTTTTTCGATAAAAGTTTATAAAAATAATATTTAAGTTTTAGTTCACACTATTCTGATGGAATAGTCATACTAAATTCAGAACGTTTAAAGTTAAATTAACAGTTTTTACGACTAAAATCAAGCTGACTCTGACAGTATCACTATCTTTTTTTGAAAGTATCATTTTTCATTATTTAAGCAATAGGTATTTGGACTTTTTAACGATTATTAGGTTTCATTTAAAATCAAATACTATGACACATAATATGAATAATAATTATTTCAAAATCATTGATTTTCTTACTTTTGCTATGTACCAGCATTTAGAAAAGTGATCATAATGTTAAGAAATCTACTTTTGTGTCTAAATATCATAATAGTTGCAAACTGTTCAACTCTTTTTGGACAGCTAGACATGTCTTATGAACACTTATCACTCAAAAATGGATTATCTCAAGCTACAGTTTTTTCCATTTATCAAGATAGAGAAGGGTTTATTTGGTTAGGAACAAGAGATGGACTTAATCGCTATGACGGTTATGAATTTGAAGTATTTAAAAATAACCCAAAAGATCCCAACAGTATTAGTCACAATACTATAAGAAAAATTTATCAAGATAGTAAAAATAGAATATGGGTTGCTACTGAGGCAGGCATCAATCTATTTGATCCAACTACAGGATCATTTCAACGTTTTCAACACGAGCCGAACAATAAAAATTCTTTGATTCATGATGCGGTGAGAGATATGGTGGAAGATGAAGAGGGTACACTTTGGATTGCTACAGCAAGTCATGGATTGAATGCTTTAACTATTGAAAAAGATACTTTTAAGTTTACACATTACAGCCCAAATGAATCAGATAAGACTAGTATAAGCCATTTGGTCATTAGGGATTTACATAAGGATCAAAAAGGGGAAATTTGGTTGGCTACCGATGGTGGATTAGATAAACTAGTTAAGCGGAATGGAACAGTGTCTTTTGAGCATTACCGTCATGAAGTTGGAAACCCAAATAGTCTCATCAATAATCAAGTTAATAATATTGCGGAAGATAAACAAGGAAACTTATGGTTAGGCACTTGGGGATATGGTTTAGAAAAGATGGTTAAAAATGAAAATGAAATTAGATTTGAGCATTTTCCGTTTGATTCTAATAATCCAAATGGTGTTGGGCAAGCCCATATCATTACCTTAAAAGTAGATAGTAAAAATAGATTGTGGGTAGGTACATGGGGGAATGGAATCTCGGTAGGTACAATTAAACTAGATGGTTCTGTTTCTTTTCAACAACATAAGCACGATCCTTTTACCCCCAACTCTTTATGTCATAATTCTATTCGCTCAATTTACGAAGATAATTCCGGAACGATTTGGATTGGTACGTATGGGAATGGGCTGAGTAGAACAATGCCTTACACTTCTCAATTTAACCACATTAAAAAGAGTGTTAAAAATCAATTAACGGCAAATGATATATGGTCGTTCGTGGTCGATCAAAAGGGGGATTTATGGACAGGAGCATGGGATGGTGGCTTGAATCGACTAAAGCAGTCAGATGTCGAACGATATACGTTTGAATCTTTTGAAGGATTAAATGAAAAGGTGACATCGGTCATAGAAGATGAAAAAGGGAATATATGGTTTAGTACTTGGGGGAAAGGACTTTTTAGAGTAAAATTAAATCAGGCTAGACAGGTAATTGGATTTGAGAATTATCCTATCTTATATAATGGGAAAGTTGAAGCTAATTATAATAACATTTCTATCCTTTATGAAGATAGTCGAGGAGGTATATGGGTAGGTACTAAGCGGGGGTTACACCGATTTGATTATAAAAATGGAGCAGGAAACTGGGTTGATTTTTATCCACAAGATTCTAGAATTAATAGCTTGAGCGGAGACGATGTACTTACCATAATGGAAGATAAGAAGGGTATGCTTTATATTGGTACTGCATGGAATGGCTTGAATCGCGTGGCTTTAGATGATTTATATCGACTGAATCCTAATAAGGTTAATTTTGAGCATTTTAAGTATGACGGAAGTGATTCAAGTAGAATTAGTTCTAATTCCATCAATACCCTATTTTTGGATAGTCGAGGACGAATCTGGATCGGTACAGGTGGAGGAGGAATGAACTTATGGGATGCTAAAAATCAAGTATATAAGCAATACACCGAAAAGAACGGTTTATCTAATAATTTCATTCTTTCCATACAAGAAGATAGTAAAGGATTCCTTTGGATTGCTTCAAATAAAGGATTGTCCAAATTCGATGTTAATAATTATGTATTTAAAAATTACGATAGTAGGGATGGATTACAAAGTGATGAATTTATAAGAAACTCTTCTTATAAAGATACTGACGGAAACTTATTTTTTGGAGGTATTAATGGTTTCAATGCCTTTCACCCAATGCAAATACAGGATAATGATTTTATTCCTCCTGTAGTATTTACGGATTTCAAACTGGTTAATAAATCCGTTGCCATCAATGGTGAGCGAGGTATTTTAAAGAAGGCGATTAATTATACCGATAAAATCAAGTTATCGTATCAAGATAAAATTATCACATTTGAGTTTGCAGCATTAAATTACACGTTATCAGAGAAGAATTCCTTTGCCTATCGCTTAAAAGGCTTTGATAACACCTGGCGAGAAATAGGCAATCAACGTCAAGTGACCTTTACCAATTTAGACCCACAGTTATACACTTTAGAAATAAAAGGAACGAATAATGATGGGGTATGGAACAAAACCCCCAAAGCTATAAAAATAGAAATTACGCCTCCTTTCTGGAAAACTTGGTGGTTTACCATATTGAGTTTAATTGCTTTGATATTCGGTATATTGTACTATGTGCGGTATCGGTTAAGAAGTGTACAAAAAGAGAAAGAAAAACTAGAGAACTTAATACTTCAGCGAACGGCTGAAATCCGTAAGCAAAAGCAATTGGTAGAAGAACGCTCAAAATTTAAGGAACAGTTTTTTTCAAATGTGAGTCACGAGTTACGAACGCCATTGAATGGTATTTTGGGTATGAGTCATTTATTGATGAAAACCAAAATGGATAAAGGACAACGTCAATTTACGGATGCTATCAAAAGTTCTGCTGATAATTTATTGGTGATTATTAATGACTTATTGGATATTTCTAAAATTAATGCAGGTAAATTACAATTGATACATAAGCCGTTTGATGCGTTAAGTCTTTTTGCTTCTTTGTATGAACTCATGCAAGTAAAAGCGGACGAGAAGAATGTAGATTTAATTTTTGAGATAGACAAAACCATTCCTCAATGGCTAGAAGGCGATAAAGTACGATTATATCAGATTATTATTAACCTACTAGGGAATGCCATTAAATTTACAATGGATGGCTATGTGCTGTTGCAAATCAAGGTAGCAGAACGAAACGAGCAGGAAGTCAGATTAGAATTTCAAGTGAAAGACACAGGGATTGGTATTCCTGAGGAAAAACTAGACAATATATTCAATAGTTACTCACAAGTCATTGATGAAAGTGGCTATCATTATGAAGGTTCTGGATTAGGATTAAGTATTGTGCAAAATTTAGTACAATTACAATCGGGAGTCATAAAAGTGGATTCCACTTTAGGAAAAGGCTCTACTTTTTTTGTGGAATTACCATTTAGAGTTCCACAAAAATCGGCCATTGATGTAGAAGTATCAAGTCAAAACAATCAAATCTTTAAGCGTAAATGGCAAGGTAAAAAGGTACTGTATTTGGAGGATAATAGAATCAATCAATTGTATGCGAAGAGTTTATTTGTAGAATGGGAACTCAATGCTGATATTGTAGAAACAGTGCTAGAAGCGACGCAAAATACCACGCAATATAAGTATGATTGTATCTTAAGTGATGTAAAATTGCCCGACGGAAATGGGATAGATTTTATCAGAACAATTCAACAAAACCCTAAACACCTTAACCACAGTACGCCCGTAATTGTATTGACGGCAGGGGCTTCTGTTGAGCAAGAAGCTAATATCAGTCAATTGAATATTCAAAAATATATGATGAAGCCTTTCGAGCCAATTCAATTAGCTTCGGAACTCAATCAAATTTTTGAAACCAATGATTATGACGCACTCACGGTCAATCAAGAAAATGCGGTAGATTATAAATATCTGGAGCGACTGAGTAAACTCATGCGATACAATAAAAAACACATGGTGGAACTCCTTGAAATCTACCTAGAACAACTGCCAAATGCCAAACAAAAAATACAAATTGGCATCAATACCGAAAATTGGGAACAAGTACACTTTGAAGCACATAAATTAAAATCTACGTTAAAAACCATTGGGTTACAAGAATTAGCAGACATTATAAGTGCCATTTCTTCTCAGAGTTCAGCACGTAAAAATCTTCATGAAATCCAACCTTTATTCCAAAATTTCCAACTCAAAAGCGAACAAGAAGAATTGAAATTAGCAGATGAACTGAGGAAACTAAAAGCAGAGATTGAGCGATTGTCTTTAGTGTAAGGTTGTACATTCCGATAGCTATCGAAGTCTTACTTATAGTTAATTCAAATAAAAAATTCTACAATAAATAAACTTTAAATCGTATCTTATACTTTTAAATTTGATAGTCTTTTTGATGAAATTACTTGACTATGCGTGAAGTGGAAAAAGATAAAACGTTCGATACTTGGACAAGAGATGAACTTCTAAATCATTTTGGATTAAAATCAAGAAAACAATGTGATTTATTAGACGAATGGTTAGCCATGGAGACAACCGTCACGGAGTTAGAATGTCAAGTTTTAGATATTTATAGAACGAAGGCGGAAGTACTCATAGACACTTGGAAAGAGGCGGATTTAAGAGATAACTTTTTGGGTCCTGTTATTAGTCTAGCTAATCTGTATTCAGAAGATTTACATTATACCACCTTTTCAGAGTCTTACTTGACAACCAATTACAATTCTATTCCATTAAGGGGAAATGTAGAATGGATGGTGGCAATGGGATTTGAAAATCCCAGAACCCCTCTATTTTTTATACATGAGTATAAACCCTCCGTAGGTGGAAATGACGCAAAGGGACAACTTTTATCAGGTATGATGGCGGCAGCAACACTCAATAGAAATCCTAGTGATAAATATGCACCATATAGATGGATTGAAGTAGATGGAGATATGCCTGTTTATGGCTGTACTATTATTGGTCAATTTTGGTGGTTTGGTGCATTACACAATGATGAATATTGTTTTAGCAAAGCGTATGATGCTGTTAACAGGGAGGAATTGATTGAGATTTTTAGAATTTTAAAAGCTCAAAAGACAATCATTGCTCGACAAATTCAAAAAATGACAATAGCCAATGTTTAAGAAATATCCTTGACGGTTTCAATAATATTAACTCCAATGGCAATCGCATAAAAATCTAGCTAGTTAATACCTTGATTAAGTATTTCTTA
>CAYLSF010000234.1:269-8282 GCA_964385675.1 uncultured Saprospiraceae bacterium | reverse complement strand
TTAACCCGAAGTGTTAAGCCAGGAACAAAAATTTATTATTCAGCAAGAGGTAGTCAAACAATTAAAATGAAATCAGATAATATTGGTAAACTCATTGGTAATACACCATTGGTAAAAATGAAATTTCCAGAAATTCCACCACACGTTACGTGGTATGGAAAATTGGAAGGGAATAATCCAGCAGGAAGTGTAAAGGATCGTCCAGCTTTTTATATGATTAATGAAGCCTTAAAAAGAGGGGATATTAATCAAAATTCAAAATTGGTAGAAGCAACAAGTGGCAATACTGGAATTGCTTTAGCAATGGTAGCCGCTTCTTTTGGTTTGGATATTACGCTATTGATGCCCGCTACAGCTACCAAAGAACGCATTGGAACCATGAAGGCTTATGGGGCAAAAGTCATTTTAACAGACCCAAATCAAACGATAGAATACTCTCGTGAAGTAGCGGATAAAATGGTAGCGGAAGAGGGCTACGTGATGTTAAATCAATTTGCGAATACGGATAATTATCTAGCTCATTATGAGACAACAGGCCCAGAAATATGGAGAGATACAGGTGGACAAATTACACACTTTGTATCTAGTATGGGAACTACAGGGACAATTATGGGGAACTCTATGTACTTAAAAGAGCAAAATCCGTATGTAAAAATTGTAGGCGTACAACCCAAAGAAGGCTCACGAATCCCCGGTATCCGCAAATGGTCGCCTGAGTTTTTGCCTAAGATTTATAATCCTAAAAAAGTGGATCGCTTACTTTATGTAGATGCCGCACAAGCCAAAGCGATGACCAAACGCCTAGCTAGAGAAATGGGCATCTTCGCAGGAATGAGTAGCGGTGGTGCAGCACATGCAGCTTTGGAATTGGCTAAAACGTTGACGGAACCTTCTGTGATTGTAAGCATTGTTTGTGATAGGGGGGATCGGTATTTGAGTTCTGATTTGTTTGAGTAGGATTTTGATTGTAATGATTGTGTCTCCCGAACCCTTTCGGGATTCGGCTGATTGTGTGATTGTGGAATTATAATTAGACAATCAATCGAAGGGAACTCTCAATAAATTGAGAGACTAATGCATCTTGGTCGAAATAGTCGATGGTTTGAATTGATTACAAATAATTGATTATCAAAAGACATAACTGGCTGCAAACTGTTAACTGCCGACTGCATTAATCACATCTCATTCTATGTCCTTTTTCCTTTAGCAACTTTAATATTCTTTTTTTAGTACGAAAATTTCGCTTCTTTATTCCGTAATATACAATATGGCTTCCAACTTTATATTCTATTGTTTCATTCGTACCATTATAAACGTAGATTCCTAATGTATGCCCAACACCACCTTGTTCAAGAAAAAGTATGGACTTATTATGAGAAGTCTTAAATAACGCTAACATTCTAGAGGGTTTAGCATCTGGTTTCGCCCCTTCACCTAAACGTATATCTTCATTATACTTTGCGATAGAAGAAGTACTGCGACCAATAAGATTTAGCAATCCATCGGGAATCTTATTGACCTCTTTAATTCGTTTACCACAGTCATTTGATAGCAATTTGATGAGTTTATCAATACAATTATTTGTACCATTGTCTTTATTAGGGTATGAATAAGATGATAAACCGAAACAAATTATTAAGAGTAGGATGTTTTTCATAAATCTATAGGAGTTAAGATAATGAATACAATTAATTTTCCGCTAGAAAACCTTGAATAATCTGATTGAAAATACCTAAAATTTTATCAATTTCTATTAGGTAATAGTTTTCAATATCTATATAAACATGGTTATCTTCTAGTTTTAAAAACTTCCAAACGTCTGCTGTAACGGCACAACCATATATGTATGGAACAGCTCTCCCTTCTTGTTGATTATACAATTGAGCTGCATACATTTGTGCAATACATTGGGCTTGACCATACTCAAAATTCTCATTCTTGGCTTCTACTAAAGTAATAATAGGAGCTTCCATTACACTTTTTCTAGGATGCTTTGCAAAGAAAAAATCGCAAGGACCAGATAGATTATTTTGAACATCTACCGTTAAATCTTCACCAGAGAAAAGGGTAATTTGTTTTTCATATTGTAAGGCAACTTCTAGCAAAATAGGGGAAATAACACGCTCGGACTTACTTTTTTCATTGGTCAGAGGCATACGTTTAGCGTTTTTTAGGGTTTGATTTAACCAACTCGAAGCTTTAACCCGCTCAATTGTTGGAAATAGAGCGACTTCACTTTGTTCTAATTTTAATTTTTTTAAGGTTTGTTTTAGACTTTTATAACTGCTATATCCCATGCCTTGTACTTTAATTGATATTTACCGATTTAATACATCTAAATATAATAAAAATAACTCTCAAAAGTTACTATTTAATATTGGTAAATAACTTAATCTTCTTTCAACAAATCAGGTCGCCTTTCCCTTGTTCGCTTTAAGGCTTGATCAAAACGCCAATCTTCTATTTTCTGCTTATGCCCAGACAATAAAACCTCGGGTACTTTCCAACCCTTAAAATCAGCAGGTCGGGTATAAACGGGAGGAGCTAATAAATTATCTTGAAAAGAATCGGTCAAGGCAGAAGTTTCATCATTCAAAACACCAGGAATTAATCGCCCGATAGCATCCACTAAAACAGCAGCAGCTAATTCTCCACCTGACAAGACAAAATCCCCAATAGAAATTTCACGTGTAATATAATGCTCTCGAATCCGCTCATCTATCCCTTTATAATGTCCACAAAGAATCAATAGATTTTCTTTTAGCGAAAATTGATTGGCAATACTTTGGGTTAATCGTTCACCATCAGGAGTCATGTAGATGATTTCATCATAATCCCGTTGAGCTTTGAAATATTCAATACAATTTGCTAAAGGTTCGGGCATCATCACCAAACCGGCTCCTCCTCCATATTGATAATCATCCATTTGCCGACTTTTACCAATACTAAACTGCGGACGAGGATCAAATAAATGAACTTCCAATACCCCTTTTTCTTCTGCTCGTTTCATTATGGAGTGCTGAAAAGGACTTTCCATCAATTGAGGAAATAAGGTAATAATGTCTATTCTCATGGTTGCGACTTTCGACCTTCGACTTTCGACAATCGAAACTCAATGGTATCTTTTTAGAAAAAAATTAGAAGAGCTAAACTGAAGATTTACCAATCACTAAAGTTCCAACAAACCTTCGGGTAAATCTACGATTAATTCTTTTTTATCTTCATCAATTTGAGTGACAATTGAATCGTTTAAAGGAATCATGACTTCTTTTTCTTTATAAGTAACAAACGCCATGTCCTGTTGTGGAAACTCTACCACAGATTCAATTGTTCCGATTTCCCCTAAATTCTTATCTATGATGGTAAAGCCTTCATACATTTGAATAGTAACGATAATTTCTTCTTTTTCAGAAACATCACTACTTCGCAAAAAGACCTCTTTATGCATCATATTGAATGCTGCTTCCTTCGTATTCACTTCTTCAAACTTAATAATTGGATTTTTAGGTGAACGAACGGATTCTATGAAGTAGGGTGTAAATTGTCCTTTAATTTTTAAAAATAGTACTTCCGCACCATCAAAATCTTCTATGAATTCTTCTTCCACCACGAGTTTTAATTCTCCACCTACGCCGTGTGTTTTTTTTGTATAGCCGATTTGTATGTAGTTGTTCATTATCTAAATTTAAGTTCTTTTATAATTCTAAAATCAGATGATAGTTGTCAAAAATACAATGAAGTGTATCTATATCCGAATTAGGTAATTGGATAGTGAAAGGGATTGTTTGATTCACTTCAATAATAGTTCGTTTTACAGGAATAGTAAGCTTGTTATTTGATTTAAAATAGAATTTAGTAGGATTGAAAATATATGTTGTTACAGACTTATTTTGAATGGATAAATTGATTTGACCATTATTTTGATAAAATTCAAATATTTTGTTATCTAAACGCTTCTTTGCATGAAAATTTAACCAGATAATTTGTGTGTCAATATTTCATAAACTTTTGACCAGTTTATCGACAGTAGTATAAGGGTTTAATTCATAGATAGGTTGATTAAGGGGCATTTTAAATCTTAACCATGCGGCATTTTCAAAGGCAATTTGTTGATTTTGAAGGAGTAACTTAAAATTGGTGGTAGCACCTGATTTAATATAATTGGGTAAGTATTGATTGATTTTTAGATAGCCTGCAAGGCATTTTGCACCATAACAATCTTCTGGAAATTCACCCGTGCCACAGTTGAAATAATTTTGTTTAATCCGACAAGCTGATTTTAAAAAAGGAGTTTGATTTTTTTCAAAATGCAATAAAAACCAATGTTCAAAAGCGATACTTGAAAAAGCAATATTAACTGTTTTCCCTTCTATCTCCTGTTGTGCTAATTCAAAAGCTTCCTCATGTTTTGGGTGCACATCTTTATCAAATACTGCCCAAACTTCTGCATAAACACCATCTTCTAAACCCTGTTGAGCTTCTCTTACATACCTCAGAGGTTGAGCTTTATAGTGAGATTCAATTTTAGAAGTGTCCTGTATTTTATTAGATTGCTTTAGCTGACGTTTTCTACGTTTAGTCTTCTTTGTAGGCTGTACGGCTTCCTCTTCCAAATTAGGTTTAGGTTTTATATCTATGGACGTACTACGAGTGTCTTCCCAAGCCAATTTGGAATACGGTTTTAAAAAATTAAAATAAGACGGTTCTGTTTTTTCGCCTTCACAAACGATTAACATGTTATGATTGGGTTTCCGAGGTCTCCGCTTCATCTTCAAAAATTTGTTCTAATGCTTTAATATCAGGCAGCCCACCAAAACGACCCGCTAAATACCATTTATCAAAAGGTGTATCTTCTCGCACTTCATCAAAGTCTTGAAGAGAAAATAACTCCGTTTCGCCATATTCATTTTTTTCTGTAATCCAGATTTGGTCACGTCTAAAAAAGTCTTTATCTAAAAAAGTAGTTTCGTGTGTTGTGAAAATTAATTGAGCATTTTTAGGGTTTGCCTTTTTGCTTTGAAAAAGCATGACTAAGGATTTGGCGAGGTAGGGGTGTAGGCTGGTGTCTATTTCGTCTATGATATGTACGCCTCCATTTTGTAAATGTTTTAAAATACCTTCAGAAACATACATGAGGGTTCTTGAACCCTTTGATTCTTGATTAAAATGTAGTTTTTCTTGAGCTATTTTTTTTGTGTTTTCAAATATATCATGTGAACCAAATAAACTAATTCTATCCTCGGATTTTTCAATGATTATTGATTTAATCTTTGTATCCGATAAACGAACTAATTTAGATAATCGTAACAATAGCTTTTCATTGCCTTCTAATCGTTTTATAGCACGAGTAATAAAATGAATAGGTTCAATCTCTGGATTTGTGATACTGAAATGATTTCTATTAAAATATAAATATACTTGACTCAGTATATCATTAGGTTCTTCATATCCAAATTTTGATAAAACAAGTTGGTTTTTAAATACCTTTATTATTCTCTTTTTTAAATCTTGTCCCAGATAAGCTAGATGGGAAATTGTATTATCATTTGATATTCTTTTGTATAAATTGCGTTTTTGACCTTTTGGATAAAAATCTAGGACTTCTTTTATTATTTCACTTTTATGATAGACTACTTCAAGCTTATATTTATGATTTCCGTACCCAATAAAAATTAATTGAAAGCGTGTAGGTTTATTTTTATTAAGTAAATCAAATTGAAAAGGCTCGTAAAATTTAACTGATTTATCTATCGGTTGAGGTTCATTGATTAAACGCTTTAGGGCAATTAAGGCTTTTATAAAATTCGACTTCCCAGAAGCATTAGCTCCATAAATTACAGCAGCTTTTAGTAATCGTAATTTCTCCCCACTCGCTAAAGTATGCTCAAAAACATTGTGGGACTTGCTTTTGGAAGACTCCGCAATCATCGAAAAGACTTGCCGTTCTTTGATAGACCGAAAATTTTCAACCTCAAATTCTAATATCATATTCTAAATAATTAGGTTTTTTGAATATTTTATGCAAAATACGGAATTATTTAGATTGAATCAATAAAATGCATTTTTTATTGAAGTCTTCGTTCACCATTTAAAATCAAAAAAGCCCACACTTACAAGAAGGTGAGCTTTTTATAATCAAGTATCATAAGCAGATTTTAAGCATCTGCGTTATCGTTGTTTTCTTCAGCAGGAGCTTCTTCTGTTGCTGTTTCTTCAACAGGTGCTTCCTCTTCTACCACAGGCACTTCAACTTTTGGAGCAGTACCAGATAATTTCGCATAATAAGTTCTTACTTCCGCTAAATGAGCTTGACGACGTTGTTCAATTTTTGCTTCTTTAGCATTAACGAAGTCATTATACTTTTGATCCGCTTCTTCTTGTGTTAAAGAACCTTTCTTAACCCCTCTTTGAAGGTGTTTTCTATACATTACACCTTTGAAACGAAGAATTGCACGAACTGTATCTGTAGGTTGAGCCCCTTTGTTTAACCAATCAAATGCTTTATCTCTGTCAATTTCGATAGTTGCAGGAACGGTCATTGGATTATAAGATCCTAATTTTTCAATAAAACGACCATCTCTAGGTGCACGAGCATCTGCTATCACAATGTGGTAAAATGGACTTTTTCTGCGTCCTTTACGCTGTAATCTAATTTTTACAGGCATTTTTTACAAAGTTTAAATTTGAATAATCCTCATTTACCTTGTTCAACAAGCTATATGAGCTTTTGCGGGTGCAAAGGTAAGGGTTTTATTGGGTTTTTGGAAATAATTTTGGAAGATTAAATTATTATTTATAGGGACTTAATTCCGCTGTTTTTTCCATCGTCGATGCGACCAAAGCCAATCTTCTGGTTTGTGGACAATATCTTGTTCTAGTGTTTTCATAAATCCTTTGGTAATTTCTGAGGGTTGAGTTTCTTTTGGATTAGCAAATATTTCCTCTAATTGCACATCATACCAACCTCGCTTTTTTCGGATAAAGTGCATAAAGAAAACAGGATAATCAAACTTAATCGCCAGTTTTTCTACACCATTTAAACACGCTGTGTCCTGATTTAAAAAATCTATCCAAATTGCTTTATTTCGTATAGTAGGACTCTGATCGGCTACTAATAAATGAATAAGCGGCTTATTCTTATTTTTCATAAAAGCACGAGCCGCCGATTTCATAGGAACATTTATCATATTTCTCCCTTCTAAATGCTTTCTATAATACGCATCAATAAATTTATTTTTTATTGGTTTGTAATAACATAAAACCAACTTAGGAGTCTGTAATCCACCACAAAACGCTCCCCATTCCCAATTAGCATAATGCCCAGCAACCACCATTACACTTCTACTCTCTTCTAAATATGTTTTTAAGGATGGTGGATAAGTGATTTTAAAGCGTTGAATCAGTTCCTCTGTTGTCAAAGTATAGCCTTTCAAACTTTCCACAATAATATCCGCTAAATTTTGATAACTACCTTTTATAATCGCTTGTATTTCTTGCTCTGATTTATTCGGAAATGATTTTTGAATATTGGTTAAAGTAACCCTATATCGGTATCGAATCACTCGATGTAACAGAAAGGCTAGTCCATCTGAAAGCCAATAAATGACCCTAAAAGGAAGAATAGAAAATAATAATATCGCCCCTCTAAATAACCAATATGTTATACGATTCAACAAGTTCAAGATTTATAATACCTAATGATTTATAAAAATGTAATGAATCCAATTCATTATAAAATGTAAAGTTACGATTCTTAATTTCTATTTGATTTCCAATTTTAAATTTAATTCAAAATTGTAGGCACTAATCCAACAAATAAATATCTTTACAAATCATTTTTATAAAAATTACTTTCACCATATTCTTAATTATCAAACTACTATTCATTCACCGAATTCATTTCGGTCTATTTTTTCAAACTCAGTAATATGGACAATTCAAAAAGATTTTTTAGAATTCTTAGTATTGATGGCGGTGGAATTAGAGGTATAATCCCGAGTATAGTTTTAGCAA
>CAYLSF010000234.1:0-232 GCA_964385675.1 uncultured Saprospiraceae bacterium | reverse complement strand
CAAAAAAAGTTAAACGATCCAACAGCTAGAATTGGGCAATATTTTGACTTGATAGCGGGTACAAGTACAGGAGGCATTATTAGTTGTATGTTAACCTGCCCCACAGAGGAAACCAGAGATGCACCAAAGTACAAGCGTGTACCCAAATTTAAGGCTCAAGATATTGTGGATTTATATAAAAATGAAAATCATAAAATTTTTAATGTTCCTTTTTGGTACACTATCAAAAGTA
>CAYLSF010000233.1:0-8296 GCA_964385675.1 uncultured Saprospiraceae bacterium | reverse complement strand
ACTCAAAATTAGCCATCCCTCGCCAACACACTTGATTGGTATTTCTTATTTTACTATCTTTAAATAAAAATTGCCTTACTTTTGAGTTCAAACCATCTGCTCCTATGATACATCGAGATACTTGAGTCTGTCCATTTTTAAAATTTAAAAAGTATCCCATTTTATCTCTACTTAATTTAGCCGTAGCACTATCTTTTTGAATACTTTCCAAAGTATGATCCAAAAAAATAGTATCAGGATTAAGTTGACTTAATAATATCTCTTGCAATTTTCCACGATGAATCGCCACGTTTTTGACTTGATATTTTTCTTCAAAATGTTTTAATTCAATTCCAGAAATCAAATTCAATTGAGCGTCGGTTACATTTAAAGCTTTCACATAATTGCCACTGGCTTCTATTGCTGCTCTAATGCCTAATTTATCATATACTTGCATCGCATTATTAGCGAGTAATATACCTGCCCCTACAGGTTTAAGCACTTTAGCTTGTTCAAAAATTCTAGTTTTAATGCCTTTTTGCTGTAAGGCAATTGCGAGTGTCAAGCCACCTATTCCTGCACCTATTATGTCAATTGTCATTGTGAATTTATTTAAATCAAGAAATTAGGTCAAGTGTTCTAATTTGATACAAATGTAATCTATTTTTATTATTAGGTCAAGTGTTCTAATTAAAATATTTTCATTATTTTTGAATAGAAATTCATTTGATATGAAAACGAAAGAGCGGATTTTAAAAACGGCATTGGAGTTATTTAATCTTCATGGTGTAGAAGCGGTAACGACTCGGCAGATTGCGATGGCTTTGGGCATGAGTCAAGGAAATTTATACTATCATTTTGCTAAAAAAGAGCATATTGTTCAAGCCCTTTACGAGCAATTAGTAGGTAAATTTGATACGATTATTGCCGATTCTATGAGTAGTCTTCCATCTATTCAAATGATGGTTGAGATAACCCGAAAAATCAATGCTCAATTTTTAGCGTACAAATTTTTGATGTTAAATTTCGTTCAAATTATGCGTCAGCATCCTGGTATCTTGCATCATTTTCAGCAGTTAACTAATCAACGCAATCAACAATTCTTATTTTTAATCAAAATATTTGAACAACAAGGTATAGTGCAATCAGAGCAGTATGACGGTCAGTATCTCCATATTTTAGAACAATTGACTATCCTAAATAACTTTTGGATTTCACATGCGGAAATATTATATCAAGGGAAAGAAGCCGCTATTTTAGAGCATTATACAGATTTAGTGATTGCGTTTTTTTATCCTTATCTTACAGTGCAAGGTAGAGCAGATTATCAAAATTTAAAAAAAGGAAATTAATCGGCCCGACTAGATACGAGGACAAAACACAATTAATATAATCTCATAAAAATAAGTCGTATAGCACAATATATTGTGTTATACATCTTCTACCTTTAAAAAATCAATATTACGTTTGAGTCCTTTATACTTTGTCCGTTTGACGGCTGATTTTTTAAATACTTTTCGGAAAACTTCTTCTGTTATTTCTTTCCAATCCGATTGAGTCATTTCTAATAAATCGGGATGAGGCTCGAAAGCAGGTTCTTGATGTTTTTTGGAAAATCGATTCCAAGGACAAACCTGTTGGCAGACGTCACATCCAAACATCCAATTGTCCATTTGTCCTTTAAATTCTGATGGGATAGCATCTTTTAATTCAATGGTAAGGTAGGAGATACATTTGCTAGAGTCAATCAGTTTATTTCCAACAATGGCTTCCGTTGGACAAGCATCAATACAACGAGTACACGTACCACAATAATCCTTGATAGGGCCATCATACTCCAATTCCAAATCAATGATTAGTTCCGCTAAAAAGAAATAAGAGCCTTGTTGCTTGGTAATCAATAAACTATTTTTTCCAATCCAACCCACACCACTTTTTTCTGCCCATGCTCTCTCCATTACAGGAGCAGAATCCACAAAACATCGTCCATATACTGCTCCAATTTCTGTTTGAATGAAATGTAATAAAGCCCTTAGTTTTTCTTTAATTACGAAGTGATAATCTTTACCATAAGCATACATAGAAATTTTAGGGGCAGTTGTATCTTCTTGTTTTTCAGGGGTGTAATAATTATACAACAAAGTAATTACTGATTTTGAGCCCTCTACCAATTTAGTAGGATCCAATCGTTTCTCAAAATGATTTTCCATGTATTGCATCTTACCATGATATCCCTGTTTCAGCCAATCTTCTAGTTTTTGAGCTTCGCTATCTAATCGCTCTGCTTTTGAAATACCAATGTAGGAGAACCCTAAGCGATTTGCTTCAGCCTTAATTTGTTGCGTATATTGGTATTTATTGTTGTACATAAGACATTTAAATCAAATAATACGAGCAATTCTTTCTTAGTAACCTCCTCATCTACAACCAAAATTACTATAATTCTCTTTATATAACTTTATATCAATTCAACTTCCTCACTTTCCTCTTACATTTTGACTGTTTCTATTAATTTTTAAAATTTAAATCAACAATGAAAACCAACATTTTACTACTGCTTTTTGGGCTAAGTTTTATGTACTTTGCCTTATTAAGTAACTCAGGGGGAAGGGCTACTGCTGCTAATTCTGGAAACACAGGAGCTCCAAATGAAGCAACTGTCTGTGGAAATTGTCATAGTGCTAATGCGTTTCAAACAGACTTACAAGTTGAAATATTGGAGCAGGGGACATCTAACACGATTACGGAGTATGTAGCTGGACAAACTTATGATGTTCTTGTAACGATAAATACGGCTATGGGAACTCCCGCAGGTTATGGCTTTCAAATCGTTTCTTTAGAAGCAGGAAATAACACGCCAATCAACACATGGGCAAATCCTGCTAATAATGTTCAATTGGCTACCTTAAATAACGGAAGACAATATGCAGAACACAATGGTATATCTAGTACCAATACATTTAGTATGGAATGGACTGCTCCTTCTAGTGGTTCAGATATTACTTTCTATGCGGCAGGAAATGCCGTTAATGGAAATAGTAGTACAAGTGGAGATGGTTCAGATGTAAAACAAGTAACGATTAGTGAGTTCGTTAACCAAGTCGTTACAGCAGATGCGGCTACCAATGTTATAGCTACGGATATTGCGGATAATGGAGACGGTTCTGATATTCAAGTTCAGTTTACAGGGGCAGCTAATGAAACAGGGATTTTTGAATATCGGGTTTATGTTGTAAAAGCGTCGAATGCTGCTAATTTTGATGTTACGGCTGCCCAAGCTGCCAATGATTTTACTACGGTAATGACGCAAGGTAATAGTTTTAGTTACAGCATTATGTTGGCTGGAAATGCTCAAGACGTTGATGGTGATTTAATTACAAATAATACAGACTATACTATTTTTGTGATGAGCGAACCTGATGGTGTTGATGCTAATTTACCTAGCCTATCTTCGGGGTCAAATACTTTTACACTTATTGATGTAACTAGCACTCGCTCTGTCTTAGCTGACGAAGCGAATATCTATAATATTTCGGAGCAAATTGTTATTGATTTTCCATCGCTTTCAAAGTATCAATCCATTTCTACTCAATTGTTCCATATCAATGGTCAACTGATTAGACAACAAAATATTACAAATCACAATACAGCTATTTCGACGTTAAATCTAACTAAAGGATTTTACTTTATTCAATTACGAGCAGATAACGAGGTTTGGACAAAGCAATTGGTAATTGATTAATTCAAAAACGGAAACATTATTTTCATCATGGGCATGAAAGTCTAGTTTAGACTTTTGTGCCTTTTTTATTGCGTTATGGTTAGCTATGCTTATTAGGAATTAAATCGTTTTATTCGTATATTTGACAATACATAAAAACACAATATGGAAGTAATCACGATAACAGATAAATCACCATACGAAATAGAAAGAGGAAAACCTATGCCGAGTAGAAATCACGCTTATATTCAACACAGAATAGGAAAACTTATTGATAGGAAATATGAAGATACATTTATCCCTTTGCCTGAGTTAAGTTTAGATTTAGGGGGAAAAACTAGAGTACCAGACCTAGCGATTTATAAAGAATTTGATTTTTCTCCTGGTTCTGATGAAGTTAGTGTTACTGAAATGCCACTTGGTGTTATTGAAATTTTATCCCCAAAACAGCACATTGCAGATCTAATCATTAAATCCAATGATTACTTTGATGCAGGTGTACAATCCTACTGGCTTGTATTACCCGATTTAAAAACAATTTATGTATATAGCGATAAAAATGAATACGAAGTTTATGCTAAAACAATGTTGTTAAAAGATGAAAAGCTAGGCATTGAATTAGATTTAGGCTTGGTGTTTAAATAAATAGATAGAGCAACGGAATAATATTAATATTCTACTCAATAATTCCTTTGAAGAGACTATAACTGCCATTAAAAACTACTTTTTTTAGTACCTTTCATGTTTTCCAAAACTATTTGAACTAATCTTTTCATTCATATTGTTACAAAACCTATCAAAACCGTATCTTTGCGTTTTATTTAGGTGTAGTTTCAATGACTACCGGGATTAAACCTTACACTTATTACAATTTTTAGTATTTTATGAAGACATCTTACAATTGGTTAAAGCAATATATAGAGACAGACCTACCTGCAGAAGAAATGGGAGATATTTTAACTGAAATTGGTTTAGAGGTAGAAGGAATTGACGATTATGTGAGTGTAGAGGGAGGTTTTGAAGGTCTAGTCGTTGGGGAAGTTTTAACCTGTGAGCGTCACCCAAATGCAGATAAATTATCTGCTACAACTGTGAATATTGGGCAAGGTGAACCCCTAAGTATTGTATGTGGTGCTCCAAATGTTGCCGCAGGTCAGAAAGTTATTGTAGCAACGGTTGGAACTACACTATATCCTACAGTTGGTGATTCCTTCAAAATTAAAAAGTCCAAGATACGAGGCGTAACCTCTCAGGGAATGATTTGTGCGGAAGATGAAATTGGTTTAGGAACAAGTCATGAGGGGATTATGGTGTTAGATGCTAATACAATGGTAGGTACATCCGCTGCCGATTATTTCAAGATAGAAAAAGATAAGGTCTTTGATATTGGTTTAACGCCAAATCGCTCTGATGCTACTAATCACTTAGGCGTAGCACAAGATGTAGCGGCTGCTTTGACCATCAATTACAATTACAAAAAAGGAGTGAATTATCCATCTGTTGATACTTTTAAAATAGATAATCAAGATATGGATATTGAGGTGAGCGTAGAAAATACAGATGCCTGTCCTCGTTACACTGGAGTTTGTATTAATAATATCACCATAAAAGAATCTCCTGAGTGGCTACAGCATAGATTAAAGGCAGTCGGCGTACGTCCTATCAATAATGTGGTGGATATTACCAATTTCGTTTTACATGAATTGGGACAACCTTTACACGCTTTTGATTATAGAGAAATTACGGATAAGAAAATTATTGTGAAAAATTTACCACAAGATTCGACTTTTCTTTCTCTAGATGAAGTAGAGCGTAAGTTATCAAATGAGGACCTAATGATTTGTGATGGAGCTTCCAACGGAATGTGTATCGGAGGAGTATTTGGAGGTATCAAGTCTGGTGTAAAAGAGGACACTACAGCTATCTTCTTAGAATCTGCACATTTCGATCCAACATCTATTCGTCGTACAAGTATGCGTCATGGATTAAGAACAGATGCTGCAAAAGTATTTGAAAAAGGCTCTGATCCTAATATTACATTAACAGCTTTGAAGCGTGCTGCTTTATTGATTAAAGAATTGGCAGGAGGGCAAATTGCTTCTGAGGTTGTTGATATCTATCCGACTCTAACGGAGCGTAATCAAATTAGCTTTACTTATGCGAATGTCAATCGTTTGATAGGTCAGACTATAACGATTGAAGAGGTGAAAACGATTTTCAATGCATTGGATATTACGTTTGTAGAAGAGACAGAAGCGGGAGGAACAGTTGCCATTCCTACTAATAAATTCGATGTTATTCGAGAAGCGGATTTAATTGAGGAGATTTTACGGATTTATGGTTTCAATAAAATTGAGATTCCTACGGCTATCAAAAGCTCTATTACGTATGGTGTCTTCCCCGATCCGTACAAGGTTAGAAATCAAGTTGCCGACTTTTTAGCTAGTGCAGGTTTTAATGAAATGATGGCAATGTCTATCACTAAGACAAAATACGCTACTGAAATTTTTGACTATGCTCAAGATTCATTAGTGTTCATCAATAATACTTCAAATCAGAATATGGATTTGATGCGTCCTACCATGCTTTTTAGTGGATTAGATGCTATTTTACATAATCAAAACCATCAAAACCGAAATTTAAAATTATTTGAATTTGGTCGTACTTACCGTAAGCATGAAGGAGATATTATTGAAAAACAACATTTAACCATTTTCTTAACAGGTCAAAAATACTCAGAGAGTTGGTTAAATAAAGATAAAGCAGCAGTTGATTTTTACACCCTAAAATCAATGGTCAATAATGTTCTATTGCGTTTAGGTATTCAGGGGTATCAAATTGCAGAATTAGAAGATGAACAGTTTTCTACAGGTTTACGCTATCATAGAGGCCCGAAAACACTTGTTCGTTTTGGACAAGTCAAAGGAAAAGTCACTCGAAAAATAGATATAAAATCAAATGTATTTTATGCTGATTTTGAGTGGGATGCTATTTTTAAAATGCTTAAACGAGGTAGTATAAAATCTAAAGAGTTATCAAAATATCCATCCGTTCGTAGAGATTTAGCTTTAGTTATTGACAAGTCCGTTAATTTTAAGGATATTGCGAGTATTGCTGCTAAAAATGCTAAAAAGATATTGACCAATGTTAATCTATTCGATGTGTATGAAAGTGAAGAACGTCTAGGAAAAGGTAAAAAATCTTATGCAGTTAGCTTCGTTTTTCAAGATGCACAAAAGACATTGAAAGATAAAGAGGTGGAAAAAGTGATGAAAAAACTAATTTCAACTTATGAGCGTCAATTAGGAGCAATGATTAGAAAGTAATTTTTTATCTTGATAACTGTCAGGAATTAATTTTTAATTGTTAACGGTTAATTATTAACTATCAAATGAATATAATTATGACTAACAGTTAGTAGATTTTAGTAATTTAAAATAGCTATCGAGATATTCATTCAAAATTGTAATCTACCTAACAATTAACAATTAACAATTAACAGTTAACAGTTAACAATTAAAAAAAAGTGAATAATATTCCATCAAGGCTGGATGAAATTGAGGCGAAGATTAGATTGTTGATTCAGGAGAATAAACAGCTAAAGCGACAGAATCAGCGGTTGGTGGAAACCTTACAAACACAAGAAGAAAAAGTCAAAAAAGCAAATATTGCACAAACAGCGGAGTTAAATGCTGTGAAGCAACAATTATCTGATGCTTTAAGTGAACTTGAAAATGCAGCACTAGGAGAGGTGAAAGATACCAAACAAATCAAGCAAAAAATTGACCGATATGTCAAAAAAATAGATACTGTAGTGGCGTTTTTAAATAATGTTTGATTTTGGTGGTTAGTGGTTAGTGGTTAGTGGTTAGTGCAAATTTCGAGACTTTTACAGTAATATTTAGTACGGAATGACTTTTGTGCAATTTTAGATGATATACCATTTTGATATTAACATAAACAGAAATCCGAAATCGTATATCCGAAATCGAATAATATGTCAGACAATGAAATTACCAATATAACAATAACAATAGCGGGGCGACCTTATTCTTTAAAGATAAAAGCTCATGAGGAACAATTGATTAGAGGGGTAGCAAAGGAGGTGAACAAAAAAGTAGCGTTTTTTGAGGAAACTTATAAGCAACGAGATAAAAAAGACTGCTTATCTATGGCATTATTAACGTATGCAGTAGAAACAGCTAAATTAAAAAAGGCCAATAATGAAAAAGTAATCAAGGAAAAAGTCAGTCGTATTGAAAAGTTAATAGATGATACCTTGACCAAATAGAATTAAGCACAATTACAGTAGGCGGCACACAGTTAGCCGTTATTTAGTTTAATTATCAAATTTTTATATATTACAACTATTTTTGGTTCTTTAATTAAACTGTATTATACATTGAAGATCAGTTTTTTATTAACTACTTAATTCTATCTAATTACTTTAGCTTTGTATAAATATGTTACTTTTTAAACACAAAATTACATTAATTATACACTTGCCTAACCACCTTCCTTTTAAATTTTGGTAACTTTCCGACATTGAACAATATTGTATTAGTTTAACAATTAACATATCATAAGTAATTAACT
>CAYLSF010000232.1:0-8305 GCA_964385675.1 uncultured Saprospiraceae bacterium | reverse complement strand
CAGTTGGTTTAGAGCGCTGCCTTGACAGGGCAGAGGTCACTGGTTCGAATCCAGTCGTCTCGACAAATTTTAATAGGAACTCTTTTTCTCTCATGAGTTTCATTATCAAATTTTATCACGGGGTGTAGCTCAGTTGGTAGAGTACTCGTCTGGGGGGCGAGTGGCCGCTGGTTCAAGTCCAGTCACTCCGACAAGTTTTACAAAAGGCGATTATCAATCGCCTTTTGTATTCAATATTCCCAAATTATGAATACACCTCAATTCTATTATTTGTACATTTTGAAATCACAAAAGACAGGGAAACTCTACATTGGTCAAACTCAAAATTTGGAAGAAAGATTAAGCCGCCATAATCAAGGTCGAGAAAAATACACAAGAAAGGGGTTACCTTGGATGTTATTATATGCTAAAACCTTTAAGGAAAGGAGGGTGGCTATGATGTGGGAAAGAAAGCTCAAAAGCTGGAAAAGTCCCAAAAGGGTTTTGGCATGGATAGAAAGAGAAAAGTTGATAAATAATGGATAGCTCCGTTGGTAGAGTATCCCGACAGGAATTGTCGGGATGGCCGCTGGTTCAAGTCCAGTCACTCCGACAAGTTTTACAAAAGGCGATTATCAATCGCCTTTTGTATTTTATGTACCCAAATTGTGGATTCCCTTCAATTATAGTTGATAACTTAAAATCAGCAGAGTTTGCAGTACAAGATTGAATAAATATTCGGGTTGAGTAATATTTAATAACCTGCCGCTATTGCTTTTTACCAAAACAACACCAAAATATATCCAATTAAAGCAATCATTAAAACGATATGAACCCTATAGTCTTGATACCATGGTAAGCCGTGCATACCTTCCATCAATAATTCTTTTTTATACGTCAATGAAGCAATAGCTTCTTGATTTGGAGGAGGTGTAGTTAAACTGATTACTATAAATAAAACAGTACAAATCATAGCAATGATACCTACATTAATCGTAAAGTGTAAATGCCAATAGCCGTTTTCTTTTAGTAAAAAAACTAAAACGCCTAAAGCTGTACCTATAACCAAAGTCCAAAATGCACCATCGCCATTTCCTCTTTTAAAAAATACTCCAACCAAAAAGATAACAACTATAGGTGGGACTAGAATAGCAAACATCTGCTGTAAGTAGGACCAAAGTCCAGGAAAATATTGAATTTGGGGAGCCCAAAGTGCAGCGACAAGCATCAATACAATCGTTGTCATTCTACCATAATTCGTTATTTCTTTTTCTGTAATTTCTGGGCGATTAGGTTTGATAAAATCAATTACAACTAAGGTAGAAGAAGAGTTTAAAGCAGAATCCACACTAGACATAATAGCTGAAATTAGTCCTGCTAACACCAACCCTACTAATCCAACAGGTAAAACATTGGTGACTAAGAAAGGGAAAATCGCATCACCATTAGCTAATTCTGGGTATTGATCAGGTGGGAATACGGTCAAGGCAATTGCACCAGGAATTACCATGATAAATAAGGGGATTACTTTTAAGAAACCTGCTAACATAACACCCCAACGAGCATTTTTAATGTCTTTTGCACCCAAAACTCTTTGAAAAATATACTGATTGGTAGACCAATACCAAAATCCTAAAAAGGGAACGCCCATAATCAAGCCTAGCCACGGCATATCAGAATGATCCATTGGTTGTACAACTGAAAAATGTCCTTCAGGTGCATTCGCTACAATGGTGTCCCAGTCAAAGTTAGCTTTAGCAAAAAGCATATAGGTCAAAATAGAACAACCTACGATAAGAATGACCGCTTGAATAGAGTCTGTATAGACTACGGCTTTTAGGCCTCCAAAAGCGGTATAAATCCCTGCTATAATGGCTAACACTAAAGCAGTTTGCCAAAGGACTAAACTGGGGAAAAAGGCTTGTAAAACAAGAGAGCCCGCATATAAAGCACCAGCAGTTTCAATTAATATGGTTGAAAAAATAGTAACTGCAGAAAAGAATAGCTGCGATCGTCTATCAAACCGTTTTTCTAAAAACTCTGGAATTGTTGTAATCTTCGATTTGAGATAAAGGGGAACAAATATCAAGGCAGCAATAATTAAAGGAAGCCCCGACATCCACTCATAGACAGAATTTACAATACCTGTTGTATAAGCAGCACCTGACAAGCCGATAAGCGTAGAACTCGAAATATTAGAAGCAAATAACGAAAGTCCAATCAGTCCCCAACCAAAGGAACGGCCACCTAAAAAGAGATCTTCGCCAGTTTTAGTACTACGGGAAATCCAAAAACCGATCCCTAATACTAATACAAAGTAACTAATGACAATCGTAATGTCAATCGTATGAATCATAATAAGCTGTGAAATTGCATGACCAACCAACAATTGAAATTTGGTGATAGCAATTCATCAACTAAGGGCATAGATATATACCCCCAAAAGGTTAGCCACATGGTTAGACAATAATTTTGAAAATTCCAGATTCTGAATGTAAAAAGACACACAATCATTTAGGCAAAATAAGATAATAGATAATCTTATTTTGAAATTTGATTATTGGAATTTGGAATTTGTTTCAAGTGATGAATCACTTGAAATTTTTATTAAACAATTATGCCGTAAATGTGCGAAATTTGAATGAGTTTATGATAAAAAATCCGTTAAAATTGATAAAAATTCTTGTGGAGCGGCTGCATGAACCCAATGTCCTGCTTTTTTAACAGTCGCTAATTTAGCATTTGGAAAGTATTCAGCAATGTCATTCATATCTTCATCTTTAACATATTCAGAAAGCCCTCCCCTTACAAAAAGGGTAGGTTCATCCATTGTCTCTTCACTTTCGATTTTCACTAAGATGTTTTCATAATTTTTATAAATGATGGGTAAATTCATTTTCCAACGATATCCCCCTTCTTTTTTACGGGTTAAATTTTTCATTAAAAATAACCGAACTCCATTATCTGGGATTAACTTTTTAAGCTCCTCATCTATTGCTTTTCGTTCTGTTAATGTATCCAAGTTTACACCATTTAAGGCATCAAAAATAACTTGATGTCCACCTTCATAAGCTTTTGGTGCAATATCGACAACCACTAATTGCTCTACCATATCTGGATAATTTAAAGCAAATTGCATCGCTACTTTTCCACCCATTGAATGTCCTATAATAATGGCTTTGTAAACCCATTGAGCTTCCATAAACTCCTTTAAATCTTCTGCCATGATTTCGCAATCAAAGGCATCATCATGTGGAGATTTACCATGATTTCGTTGGTCAACAATAAATACAGTATAATTTTTTGCCAATTGCTTGGCGATGGTTTGCCAATTATCTAAAGTACCTAATAAGCCATGTAAAATAATAATAGGTTCGCCCTGCCCGAATTGCTTAAAGTTTAATTCCATGTACTAGATGCTTGTTTCTGGATACTAGATGTCTGAATTTCTTACAAAAAATTTAAACATCTATACATTTCATGCGATTTTTGCTATCAATTATCAATGTAATTCTTTTAAATCAGTTGGTAATGTAAAGTGAACTTCTGTACCATGATTCAATTCAGCGTCTATCCAAATTTTTCCTTGATGCCGTTCCACTATTTTTTTGCATACGGATAAACCAATTCCCGTTCCGTCATTTGGTGTTTCTGTATTCAATTGCTGAAATAATTCAAATACTTTATGGTAAAAACGTTCATCTATTCCAATACCATTATCTGATATAACGAAATGATAATGATGGTCTTTTTGTTCTACATTAATCTGAACTTTAGGCGTATCATTATTAGAAAACTTTAGAGCATTGTCTAATAAGTGTTGAAAGAGTAATTCAATAAGTGTTTTATCTGCTTTTAATGTTGGCAAAGTTTGAGAATTAATAGATGCTGCTAGCAATTCTATCTTTTCATTATGAAATAATATTGCATTCTGTAAAATATTTTGCAAATTAACTTCAGTAACTTCGCCTTCCGTTTGAGATATTTTAGTGTATTGAATTAAGTCATTGATAACATTATCAAATCGTTTGATACCAGCCAAAATAAACTCCATGTAATCATTACTAGTTTTATCTAATTGCTCTCCAGAACGTTTTTTTAATAATTGAACAAAACTCGCAATCGTACGAATTGGTGCTTTTAAATCATGTGAAGCGATATAAGCTAATTCTTCTAATTCTTTATGTAATCGTTTTCTTTGTTGTTGAGAAACAGATAATTGATATTCACTATCTTTTACTTGTATAATTTGAGATTCAAGTAGATTATTGAGTCTAAATAAATCATCAATTTGTTCTTGAATAGTTGTGTTTAGCTCGTCTTGATCTTCTAATAAAGTCTTTTGATTCCTTTTTATATTTAAGATATGTGTCTTATGATGTTGAATTTTATGTTTTAAAGTATCTAACTGGAGAAAGTTACCTGATAAAACGCCATAATTATGCGTCATAACCGTGTAGGTATGACAAATTCTATCTTGTATAGGTTCTGTAAATAAAGCTTCTTGTGCCGTATGACCACTCAATATTAATCCACTAAATTGACCTTCTACATTGTAAAAAGGGCATAAAATACTTTCTCTTAATTGTAGAAATGCAAAGAACTCTTGAAGTTTTGGATATTCTTTGATTAGTACTGCCGTACGTTTAGGTAATAGTAACGGTAAAAAGTGAAAAGATTTGGGGACTTTGATGGTGTCAAATCCATTTTTTGCTAGAGTGTATAAGCGCTGCTTTTGAGTCGAAAATTGAAATAAAATACTATTAGGCTCATGAAAAATATCCACAAAGGATTTTACAGTAAAAGTATTGAGTTGTTTAAAATTTTCAACCCGCATAGCCGCTTCACTAAATTGTTGAATAGATTGCGTTTTCGACAATTCCCATTCTAATTCAAGTTGTCTAGCTTTTAAATTCTGCTTCGTCTTGAGGTTTTGACTTACCTGTTCTTGTAAATCCTTACATAACGATTCAAGTGCCTCGTAAGATAGCTTTTTATTTCTAGTAGTTAGCATCATAGAGTATGGAGTATAGTTCTTACTGGTTCATTTTATGATTGAATAAAAGCACACGAATACCCCTGAAATTTGAGTAATCTTATCATTAAAAAATGAATCAAAAATTGGTTAAATGTATTATTTGATGGTGTTTGTGTGTGGATTGTTTACGTTGATCTATAACTTTAAGTTTTGAATTTTTATCAAAAATAACAAAATATCTATAAACAATACTATTTATTTACGTTTGTCAAACATGAACTATAGAGAGTACATTAGCTTTTTTGTACCTATCCCCTATCGTACTACTTTTGCTTGAATCCTTATTTTTTCTTAGGACGAAATACCTTCATAATCTCCGTATTAGTTTCCAAAAAAGGACCTTCAATCAAATCAATACAATAAGGAATAGCAGGAAATACAACATCTAAGCACTGACGTATAGCACGAGGTTTACCTGGTAAATTTACAATCAATGCTTGATGACAAATTCCAGCGGTTTGACGAGATAAAATAGCAGTAGGGACATATTTTAAGCTTTCTTGACGCATTAACTCACCAAATCCAGGCATCATCTTTTGGCAAACGGCTTCCGTTGCCTCGGGCGTAACATCTCTTTTAGCGGGACCTGTTCCTCCTGTTGTGATGATTAAGCAACAATTTTCCTCTTTAGCTAAATCCAATAAAGTGCTTTCAATTATGGGTTGCTCATCTGGTATTAACCTATAAATTGCTTTCCATTCGGAAGTTAAATATTCTGATAAGGTATCTATAATAGCCTGCCCCGAAATATCTTCATAAATTCCCTTACTTGCTCTGTCTGATACTGTTACAATTCCTATTTTTGCAGTCATTTTATATAAATTTTAAGCACAAAGATAATCACAACGTAGTGATTGTTTTTATTGTTTAAGAGATAAAGTGATAAAATTTTATGCATTCAATTTTATTGCGTAAAATCAAAATAGGACAATGATTAAGGAGCAATATAAAATAAATGGAATGTCTTGTGCAGCTTGTGCGAATAGTTCACAAAGACTTTTATCAAGAATGAAGGGCGTAGAGACAGTTCAAGTGAATTTTGCCAATAAATCTGCTATTATTGAGTATGATAATACCTTAGTGCAATTTGAACAAATGAAAACCAAATTGAGTAAATTAGGATTTGCATTATTGGAAGATACAGACGCTGTTCGATTAGCTCAAGAAAAAAAGGCAATCAGACGATTTAAAACCCTAAAAACCAAATTAATAGTAGGAAGTATATTAAGTATTCCTTTGATTGTAATTGCTATGTTTTTTCCAAAGATAATAGGAGCAAATTATATAATGTTTGGACTGACCTTACCTATTATTTTTTGGATTGGTGCGGAGTTTTATCAAAAAGCGTGGCAACAGTTTAAGGTCGGATATTCTAACATGGATACATTGGTCGCATTGGGAACAGGTACTGCTTTTTCATTTAGCGTATTAAATACTTTTTACCCAGAATGGTTGATACATCAGGGCTTAACCCCTCATGTTTATTATGAAACCGCAGGCGTTTTAATTGTTTTAATATTGCTAGGAAGATATTTGGAAGAACGTGCTAAACAGGCTACTTCTACAGCTATACAAGCTTTATTACAGCTTCAAGTAAAAGAGGTTACAATATTAGAGGAAGGAGAACAACAATTAATTCCAATTGACCAAGTTCGGCTACAAGATATAATTTTGGTAAAACCAGGAGATGCTATTCCGTTAGATGGAAAAGTAGTCAACGGAGACTCAACCATAGATGAATCTATGTTGACAGGCGAAGCATTACCTGTTTTTAGAAAGAAAGGAGATACTGTTTTTAGTGGTACAATTAATCAAACTGGAATACTAGAGGTTAAAACTACAAAAGTAGGTTCTGATACACTTTTAGCACAAATCATTAAACAAGTCCAACATGCTCAAAATACAAAAGCTCCGGTTCAGAAAATGGCTGATTCTATTGCGAGTATTTTTGTACCTGCTGTTATTCTTATAGCATTATTAAGTTCTATGACCTGGTATTTGATAGGACCAGAACCACAATTAACCCATGCCATCATTACCTTAGTTAACGTTTTAATTATTGCTTGCCCTTGTGCCTTAGGATTGGCAACGCCTACAGCAATTATGGTAGGAGTAGGAAAAGCAGCAAAACAAGGCATTCTAATAAAAAATGCACAAAGTTTAGAATTAGCGGATAAGATTGATACCATTGTCTTTGATAAAACAGGAACACTAACAGAAGGTAAAACGAAGGTGCAAAATATTGTATATACATCTTTTGGGGCTTCCTTAAAAGGTTTGAAAAGTAAAGTAATCGCTTTAGAAAAATTATCAAATCATCCTTTAGCAAAGGCAATTGTAGATTGTTTTGAAAAAGAGATCGAGCGTAAAAATATTGAGGTAGAACATTTTGAAAATATTGGGGGTAAGGGTATCCGAGCTAGAATAGATGGAGAAGAGTGGTTAATTGGAAATGTGAAACTGATGGATAGTTGTCAAATTGATATTTCAGAAAGAAAATTGGATATAAAAGCCTTTCAAGCCTTAGGAAACTCCATTGTTTTAGTAGCTACGCAGGGTAAGTTAGCTGTAGTGCTAGGCGTAGCAGATAGCATTAAACCCAATGCTAAAAAAGCCCTTAAAAGTCTCAATAATCAAGGAATAGCTTGTTATTTAGCAACTGGAGATACGAAAGAAAGTGCTGATAAAATTGCCAGTCAATTTAACTTATCTATGGTAAAAGCGAATTTGTTACCTAAGGATAAAATTCAATTTATTCAAAGTTTACAGCAAGAAGGAAAAGTCGTAGCTATGGTTGGTGATGGTATAAATGACGCACCTGCTCTGGCACAAGCAGATGTAAGTATTGCTATGGGAACAGGGACAAATGCTGCGATTGAAAGTGCTGAAATTACGTTACTAAAAGGAGATTTAGAAAGAATCGAACAAGCCATTGACTTATCTAAATTGACACAAAAAACCATTCGACAAAATCTTTTTTGGGCTTTTATTTATAATATAATTGGAATACCAATAGCAGCTGGTGCTTTATATCCTGTGTTTGGATTTATTTTGAATCCCATGGTTGCAGGTGCTGCGATGGCGTTTAGTTCGGTTTCAGTTGTTTTAAATAGTTTGAGGTTAAAATAAATTTTATGATACACTACATTTAATTTTTTTAAAATATTTTTTTGATATAAATTCAAATTAAACAAAATCACAAAACAATAATAATCAATACTTTATAAAAAACGAATTAATTATTAAACAAAAAAAATTCACTCATATTTAAAAAAATATCAATTCAAA
>CAYLSF010000231.1:0-8311 GCA_964385675.1 uncultured Saprospiraceae bacterium | reverse complement strand
GTCCTTTTTTAAGCAAAACTATAATTTGACTTGTCTCTTTTCTCTACTCCCGATAACTATCGGGACGCTTCTCTATTCCGAACTGTTACCTTAATTTCTGAAAGTCGATTGCCGAAATATTTTTAATTGCTCTTCAATTTCATCAGAAGTTAATTCAAATAAAACCACTTCATAATCCCCTAAACTATTTTGAAAATTTTGCATAAACTCACCTAGTGCTTTACCACCTAGATCTGGAAAAAGCGACATAATAATTTTGCCATTGTATTTTTCCTTAATGACTTTTAGATATTGCTCTCGCTTTCGCTCTATTTCAATCTTTTCTAATAGATTTGCTTCTGGAAATTGCTGGTGAATCCATGGTAAGTAATCATCTCTATTTTCTTTATATTCATAGGTTTTTGAAATTTGATGTTCTTCCAAATAAGTTAAAAAGTGCTGCATGGTTTGACGTTCTCGCTGTCGTTTACGAAGCGAGGCATTCAACTTTTGATAGGGTTGAATGGAGAAATAAGGACTTTTAATAACCCAATCAAACATAGCTTTTCGAGTTTTAAAACCTAATTTCCATGGCTCAATATCCAATTCTAAAAAAGTAAAAATACGCTCAAAATCTTGACATAACGGAAAGGCTTTTTTATAATGATTATCGGCTCTTCGGAATACATATTCTAATCCTTTTTCGCCATATCTAAGGTTGAATCGTTTGAAGATTTTACCAATAATATTTCCAATATCATTAAAGGACATAAAATGATAAGTGCTTTCAAAATATGGGTGCTCTCGTAAGAAAAAGTCAACTTGAAAGTTTTGATAAACGGTACTCAATACTCGATTTTGTGTTTTAAATTCTTGAATTTGAAGGTCTTGAATAATCTCTCTTTTTAAATCCTCCCAATTTGTTTGAATCGCTTTAGAAGACAGTAAAATATCCATATCTCCAAAATCAGGTTTGTCTCCATAATATCTTGGAATCCGATAATAATTACCAAACTTTTTATCTAAATACTGTCGAAGTTCTTCTTCTAACACCAGATATGCTACTCTTGGTAATCGTCCTAACTTGAATAATCCTCCTCCCATTTTTAAGTAATTTTCAATAAAAAACGCAAAGCCTACGAGAGACTTTGCGTTTTTTAACTTAAAAACTTACCAAAAGATTCAAAATACCCAATTATAAACCTGTTCTACAGCCCAATTTCCAATTGGAAAATAGGTTGCAAAAAACAAGGTCATCCCTAATGAGAAATTGGTGCGTGTAAATAATTTATCTAAGATATTATTGTCATAAGCAATGGACGACTTAATCGTATAACCTCCAAATTCTAATAATCCCATAAAGAATAAACCATAACAATACTGATCATACCATGCTAAGTCCTTTAGCAACAAGGAAATTGGAATCATATATACAATATAACAAGTGATAATTTGCCACCAATATTTAAATCGAGCAATTTTTGTCGCCTTTCCAAATTCATTCATTCCGATTCCCCACAATAAATACACAACAACATAAACCAAAACTAATTTAGGTTCGGTTTCTTGCAAGCTCAATACCTTATTCCAAAAAATATTAAAATCCGCTTCCATCCAATTAACAGTTAACAATTAATAATTAAAGCATTAATTCACATCTGCTTGATTTGCTTGCAAGACATCTAAAGTAGAACCCACAGGATGTACAAATGCAATCACTTTACACTTATCCGCATTCCATTCTGCAGGAATGGTATAATTGTATGTTTTGGTAATATTCGCGCCAGCCGTTGTAGCTTCACTCATATTATCGCCTGCTGAACCCGTAAAAGTTGTTCTAAAAATATATTTATGTTCATAATCGTTTTGCTTACCACCAGGCGTCAATTGAGTATCTAAAACACCATCTTCTGTCAACATCACTGTGATCTTTAACTGATCCGTTACTGTACTTAAAAAATTCATATCTACAGTAACTTCTAAATTACGATTAGCGTCATCATAGTTATTGGTAATATCCAATGTCAATTTAGGAATCAATTGCAACTCTTGACTGATATAACCCGCCCATTTATTCAGGCCAACAGGCAGTTCAAGTTCATTTGGAAATAATTTACGATTGACTGAAGCCGCAGGATAACCGCTTACTGGACCCAATATATTTCCTTCTATATTTGTTCCTTCAGGTGTTCTAAAGTCATATTGACTTTCATTATATGGATTGGAAAAGAACCCTGTATGATAAGAAACTGCAATTAAGTTATCGCCATGAATCCCCAATAATTCTGTGATTTTTGCACTTCCAGCCGGACATTGCACACAACGAACGCCCGTGAATTCTTCAATAATGACTCTTTTCGTTTCTCCCGTAGGATTTCCACCTCCACCAACAACTTCATCTGTTAAGTTGATATTAGGCCCTATTTCTTCACAGCCGAAATAGAAAACTACTGTCAATAATAATATTAGAATCTTTTTCATGATGCTGTTTATTATTGGTTATTGGTTCTCAGTTATTAGTTATTAAATAACAACTAATAACTGAGAACTAATAATTGATCTTAAAATTGAGAAGTTACATTTAAACGAACGCCACTAAAGGCGGGTTCTAAACGGCAAATTCCGCCAGTACAAACCACTCCTTCTACTTGTTGTACAAAGCTTAACGCAAAGCGATTTGATTTATAGTTATAGGCAACAAAAACAGTTGGATAGTGTGTTGCCTCTTGCGAACTAGACGTTTTCATTGTATTGATCATATCTGAAACCGCAAATGACCAATGTGGCGATATGTTATATTCCAATAAGGCAAAAAACCACTGTCCAAAATCTTCATCGGTTACCATGTATTGTAATTCTGCTTTTACGGATTTTTTACGAGTAAGTCGATAAGTAAATTCTGTATAAGGAATAATTGTTTCTACAAGCGGTACACCTGGTTTTTCTTCAAAAATTTCTTGATTATAAGACTGTAACTGAAGTCCTGATGTCCATTGCCATTTTCTACGTTTACCTTTAAACGTCGCTTCTGTAAAAATTTCACGGTACAATAAATTGCCATTTAAGTCCGTGATATTAGAATAGTTTAAATTATAAAATTGCTTACGAGTAGGGGCATAGGTCACATCTATTTGATAAGCCATTTCTCCTAAAAACTGCGTAGCTGCATTATATCGTGCGGTTAAACGAAACGTATTTTGACGTGCCATAGGCGGTAAAAAAGTGATTAATCCATTGTTGGCAACCTCATTGGGAGAAACTCTTAAATCAAAATTCTCTGTACGTTTGACATCCAGCGAAATTCCTAATCCTTTCACGGCATAACTCAAACTAGAGTACAATACCGAACCATCCCGATTTACAATACGTCCTTCACGGGCATCAAAAATAGCTTCCCTTGTTTTATAAGCTCCTTCTACATACCAAGTGAAATCTTTATAGATTAATGTATTATAAGCAGTGAAAGCATACACATTATATTTTGGAACAAATCGATCTGCAACGGGCTGTGATTCAATATTACTAACCACTAACGCCATAGACTGATCATCTAATGTACGATTAATTGCTCCAAACCCTGGAATAAGCTGAAAATCAGAAGAATCATTAGGCGACCAAGCCGTTTCTAAGTTTAAACCTGTAATTACAGGTTCATATAATTCAAAATAGTTTCGTTGTTTTCCTGTGAAAAACTTGATTTGCGTACTAGGATTCAAATCATAAATCAGTCTAGCCCCCAATAAGGAATTATCAATACCTAAAGGACGAGCTTCAAAGGCTCGAAAGATAATCCCTGTTCCAATTTGGTCATAGATATAACCACCCCAAATATCTAGTTTATCTATTTTTTTATGGATATACCAATTTCCGATCCCTTGTGCAGAAAAGGATTGTTGTGGATTTCTCAAATTAGAATTATAAAATAAATCTAAACGCATTCCAATATCAAAACCATATCCAGTATAGTCCAAATTTAACCAAGCCTCACTACCCGAGAGTTGATTATCGTATTGCGGCGTATTGATAGCCCCAACAGCAGAGTCTCGCATAAAGAAATTAGTATTGGACTGAAAACTGCCCGAAAAACTACCCCCTTGTTGGGCTATGATAGTTTGTGCCAATATTAGGTAAACAATAATTAATGTACATTTTTTCATCATATAGTGGTGAATTAGCTTGTAAATGATTTGTGTATTGAGTTGATGTGATAAATCAGGTACAAATAACTTTTTATTAAAACATTGTATCTGATCTTACTTTTCTACTAAATTTTACGTGGTGAAATTAAGGATTAATTATTGGCTTCAAAAAGTATCGTTTGGTTTTTTGGTGTTAATGTCTTTCAGTTTTAGTTTCAATAACGATTGAAACAATCAAAAATGTGGATTTTGCTGAACGAAAAGAGGAGGACTTCTTTTATTTTATAAAAAGTTGGAAATTGTAATTTGGAAATTGTAATTTGTAACTTTCAAACTGTGGGCTATTCTATCGCGGATCTCGAAGGAGATATGAGGAAAGTCCGAACAACATAGAGCAACTGTACCACCTAACGGGTGGGGCTTGTTCTGTTTTCTTTTAGAAGGCAAACAAGTACAGCAAGTGTCGCAGAAAATAACCGCCTTATTGGCAACAATGAGGTAAGGGTGAAAATGTGCGGTAAGAGCGCACGCTGTCGTGTGGTAACATACGGGAGGGATAAACCTTACGGGTTGAAATGCCATGTACACCAACGTTTCCGCTCCTAGAGTGGAATAAGGGCTGCTCGTCTGATGTTGGGGGGTAGGCAGATACAGGTGTGTAGTGATGCACATCGTAGATAAATGATAGAACGCCTTCGCAAGAGGGTGACAGAATTCGGCTTATCGGCTCACAGTTTTATTTTTTTACGGTGGACGGTGGACGGTCGTTCTCCCGATAGCTATCGGGATCGCTTCACTTGACGGTAAACGGTGAATTGCTTTGCAATTTTTATGACCCGTTCGCCGTTCACCCTGTTTGCCGACAGGCAGGCGTCAACCGTCCACCGCTTCTATGAAAGAACTCAAATGGCTTTACCAACAACTCCCTGAATTAGTAGAAAAAGAAGTAATTTCTGCTGAAATTGCCAACCGTTTAAAAGCTCACTATGGCGAATTGCCGGCTAATTCCTCTTCTACCCAAAGCCTTACTTTTATCATTTTAGGTATTTTGGGAACCGTTCTCATTGGAGCAGGAATCATTACTGTTTTTGCTCATAATTGGGATAGTTTCGGGCGATTAGCTCGCACTATTCTTAGTTTTATACCTTTATTGATTGCACAAGGCATTTACCTCTATACCTATTTCAAAAAGTCAGATTCTATTGCTTGGGTAGAAGCCTCTTCTGCTTTTTTGATGTTGATGATAGGGACTTGTATTGCCTTAATTCATCAGACCTATCATTTGGGATTTGATGATATAAATAGCTTTTTATTGACTTGTTTGGTATTGAGTATTCCATTGATGTATCTGATGAATGCCTCTTTAGTTACCGTATTATACCTAATAGGCATCAGTAGTTGGTTAAGTAGTTCTAATCATTTTATAGATGTAGATTATGGCAACTTATACATTTATTCTGGATTATTAGCTGTGGCACTTCCACACTATTTTATAAACTTCTCTTTTAAAGAAACCACAACTCGTAGTATTCTTTTGGGATGGGGATTAATTCTACCACTTACGTTTTCGGTGTTTTCGTCTTTTGTAGATGGTGGTGTCGTTTATTTAGTAATGATTCCATTATTTTATTTGATTGGAAAGTATGTATATCAACATCCGTCAAATCCGATTTATCGCCCTTTTCAAACAATGGTGTTGTGGTGTGTATTTTGGTTAGCTTATACCCTTGGTTTTGAGACTTGGGATAACTTGATAAAATTCCCTGAAGATATTCTAATACAAGTTTTTTGGATTTATATTCCAGTTATTGCATTGTTCTATTTGCTTATTCGACGAATTCAAGCACAAGAATATGTCAATTACTTCACGTTAGCGTTACCCTTAATTGTCGTTGCAGGTGTTTTATCTAATGATTCCATCGCCTCCTTTTTATCAAGTGCTTACTTATTTTTATTTGGATTGTATTATTTATACAATGGCTTGCAAGCCTACAAAATTGGTATTCTCAATATCGGAATGCTATTTATTTGTGCCGTAGTCATTACTCGTTTTTTTGATGCAGATGTTTCTTTATTACTGAAAGGACTTGTTTTTATTGCCTTGGGTGGAGGGTTTTTATTTGCGAATTATTGGATTTTTAAAAATCGAAAAGCGGTATAGACAAGTAATCAACTTTCTATATTTTCGATTATCAAAAGCAGAGAAATCATGTTACAATATATTAAATTAGGAATTTTAGCCATCGTAATGTTAGGGTATTTATATTTTCCTGCATCATTGATTCAACAATATAGTGCAGTTCAAGATGAGGGAACTGTTTATACTTTTTGCCCTGAACCCATAGATCCGTATGATTCGTTTAGAGGTCGTTATGTTATTTTAAATTTAGATATTTTCCGTAATGTCCCTTATGATTCCACCGAAAAAGCTGATTTAGAGTTTCAAGATATGGGATATGTTTTATTGACTAAAGATAGTGTTGGATGTACTACAGTAGAAAAAATAGTGGCTAATCAACCCACGGATAGAGATTATATAACCGTTAAAACACCTAGATATATCTATGGTAATGATAGTACTATGACGGTGGAAGCCCCTGCTTCATTGACAGCCTATTTTATCAATGAAGATTATGCTTTAAAGGCAGAACAAGCGTATAGTTCGCTTACTCGAAATAATAATTCAACAGATGTAAAACTAGAGACTAGTGTATTAGATGGTATGGTTGTCATCAAGGAACTATACTTTGAAGGCAAGCCCGTTATAGAATATTTGAAAGAACTTAAATGATTTTTCATTCAAATCGCCTGCATACTGTGCACTGCCAACTGACTAAGCTGCTTTTGGAAATTTCAATTCAAAACAAGTACCTTGTTCTATGTCTGGTATAATATTAATCTCACCGCCATGTTTTTCCATAATGGATTTACAAATGGATAATCCTAATCCTGTTCCTTCATACTCAGCCGCAGAATGAAATCGCATAAATGGTTTGAAAAGGCGAGGAATATTTTCTTTTTGAATACCAATACCGTTGTCTCTTAAATATATGACATCATATGCGTCTTGGTTATTGTATGAAATTTGAATTTCTGGCGTATGATCAGCTTTATTTTTAGGTTGATATTTTATCGAATTAGAAATTAGATTTTGAAAAACGGTTCTTAATGCTTCCTCGTTAGCATGAATTTGACTGGGCAAATCGGATTTGGCAATCGTTACTTTATTTTGTTGAATATCAAACTGAAGGGAATTACAAACGGACTCCATAATACGATTCACATCAATAGTATCGAATTCTAAATCGGTTGAATTTACTTTAGAATATAAGAGTAAATCAGAAATTAGCTGCTCTAAATTATTGGCTGAATTTCCAATAAAGTTGATGTATTCCAATTGTTGTTCTGTTTGCAGTGTTCTCTTAAGTAAGCTAGTAAATCCTTTAATGGTTCTCAGAGGAGCTTTAATATCATGTTTCATCATGTTATTAAAAAGAATGAGATCTTGATGTTTTGATTCTAAGAGTTGTAAAGCTATATTTTTATCTTGTATGGCTTGATGAAGGCTTTCTTGTTGTTTTTCCATTAACTGAATGAAATAATACACCACAACAAATAAAATAAGGTCAATAAATAAAAAGGTAATCAAATTAGCATATTTATCAGGACTATCTAGATAACCTGTTACTTCAGCTAGATACATAAATGCAACTAAACTTAATACCAAATAAGCCACTCTGATAGTTTGACTCTTAATTAAGAAAGCTACAAGAGCAGGCATAAGCGAAAAATAAATGATAGTCTGAATTGGGATGTTATATTCTACCCCTTCATGAAATGCCATGATTAAATAAAATAATCCTGCACCAATAATAACAAACTGAGAGTACCCCTTTTTGCATAACCATAAAAATAAAAAACTTCCTGATAATGCAATCATAGAGGCAATAACCATAGTTATACTACCTTCTATTAATCTATTTAGTGTGAAAATAGCTGAAGTGACAATAGCAATATAAAAGGATAAAGTGATTATCTTTTCTCTAGTTTTATCAAGGGTATTATCCTCATATTGGATATAGTCTATGAGTTTGTCAAAAGAGAAATGTTTGTTTTTCATCATGTTATTGTGTGTAAAGAGTATATCTTAGTTCGATACGTATATTGATAATTTATATATGCAAATAGGGGTA
>CAYLSF010000230.1:0-8329 GCA_964385675.1 uncultured Saprospiraceae bacterium | reverse complement strand
ATTTATCCAAATCGTCAAGTTGTCAATATAGAAATGCCAGAGGGGTATTGGCTTTCAGAAGTCCCAAAACCGGTTAAAATGGATAATCCATTTTTCAACTATTCTATTGAATACGAAAAAACAGAAAAAGGCATGAAAGTGATGCGAGAAGTTGTTTTCAAAGATAGAATTGTAAAGGCAGAAGACTTTTTGAAGTTTAAAAAAGCCTATTTGGATATGGTGGAAATGGATAATATGAAATTAGCGATGGAGAAATAAACTGTCATTCCGAACTTGTTTCGGAATCTCCCAAGCTAGTAGAAATAAATATCAAGCCTTTTGGATAACCAAAGACTTGACCATAGTTTTCTACCAACTTGGGAGGTTCCGTGTCAAGCATGGAATGACGTAAAGGACGAATAAACCTTACGGTTTGTCGATTTTTTTTAAAGACTCATTTATTATTTTATAATATCACGCTGTTTAAAAGTTAGCGGTTTTTCAGAAAAACTATTAACTTACAATTTCTTAATTAATCAAAAAGTTGAATTAAAAATTTAGGATTAAAATTATCATCCCTCCCAACTCACGATAGCCCTATCTGCTGACAGGTAGGTATCAGGATTACGGGAAGTTAGCTATCGGGATTTAATTCGTAATTCCTAATTCCTAATTCGTAATTACATATAATGCAAGATAAATTAAAAGCCATTTTCACAGAGTTGGAAGGAGTAGATGGAAGAAGTGCACAATTTTTAGCCGAAGCCTTGACAAAAAATAATTTACCAGGATTCGATTATTTAGAATTCAAGCAAGCCCTACAAGCTTTAGCAGCGTTGAATATGGATGAAACAACAGCGTTTCAATCCTCTTTCGCTACGGCTTCTACCATGGGCTTGACTAAAGGTAAATTACTAGAAACGGCTAATTTCTATTTAAAAATATTGACGCAAGAGCAAAATAAATTTGAACAAGCGTTGCAAGTTCAAACAAAGAAACAGATTGCTGGAAAGATGGCTGAAACAGAAAATCACAAAAAAGCCATTATCCATAAACAAGAAGCTATCAAAAAGTTGCAGAACGAAATTGATAGACATCAAGTAGCCGTAGAAGAAGCACAAGGGCATATTGATGCGGCTAAACGTAAGATTTTTGCAGCGAAAGAAAACTTTGAAGGAACGTATAATATCATCTCTGGCGTCATCTCAGATGATGTAGAGAAGATTAAGACTTATTTATAAATAATAATGATTGCATGATCGAGTCTTCCGATAGCTATCGGGATCGCTGATTGTTTGATTGTCTTTCAATTTTAGAATCAGTGAAGCAACACAATCAGCAATAGCGACATAATGGATAATTTCAACAACGCATATCAACCTAAATCATTTTGGCAACGTCCAGAGGGCGTAACAGGTGGGATCTTTCTAGTAGCAGGTGTAGCAGGAATTGCTTACCTGATGTCTATTTTTGGCCCTGTTATTCTGGCAGCGTTATCTAATACGTTGTATTTAGGGGTGACCATAATGGCAATAGCAGCTTTGTTGTATATGGTGATTGATTCTAAAACTAGAAATCTAATTGGCTATATGTATCAAAGTGCGATGCGATGGATTACGAGTTTATTTGTCCAAATTGATCCAATTGGAATTTTAAAAAATTACTTAGATGATTTAAGAAAAAATCTTCGTCAAATGAGTAAGCAAATTGGAATTCTAAGAGGTCAAATGAGACGTTTAAATGCTACGATCCAAAAGAACGAAAAAGATAAGGAAAAGAGTATGCGGTTGGCACAACGGGCAAAAGCTACAGGCAAACAATCGCAAATGGTTTTAGAATTACGTCGGATTGCTCGATTAAAAGATTCGAATGAAAAATTAACGGCACTCTATAAAAAAATGGAGGTCATGAATCGAGTACTCAAAAAGATGTACGACAATTCTGAAATCTTGATGGAGGATTTGAAAGATCAAGTTCGCTTAAAAGAACAAGAACGTAAAGCTATTCGTGCCTCTCATTCTGCGATGCAATCTGCGATGAATATCATTGCAGGTAACAAGGATCAGCGTTATATGTTTGATGCTGCGATGGAAGCTTTAGCGAGTGACGTAGCAAATAAGATGGGGGAAATGGAGCGTTTTATGGATATGTCTAGCACTTTTATTGATTCTATTGATTTGCAAAAAGGAATATTTGAAGATGAAGGATTGAGGCTGTTGCAAGAATGGGAAAAAAAGAGCGATTCTCTATTATTAGATTCAGCTAAAGAGGATTTATTAAGTCATTTGAATACTGATGATAAATTAGATATTAATCAAAAACCAACCGTTAAAAATCCAATCAAAAGAACAGATGAGGATAATAAATATGATGGATTTTTTGATTAAAATTGAGTTTGTATAAACATAGAAATCGCCAAACCCAACTTGAATTTGGCGATTTTTATGTTAACGATTTTTTTCAAATTCATTAATAAGCCTCAATATCATGTTCCTCTCCCAAGTCTGAAACCATTTCATAAATATCTGACAGCTTTAATGTAATATCCAACGATCTAAATTGAATGGTTTTATCTAATCCAAAAGCTTCAGAAATATGCCATAAATCTTGGTCTTGCATATACCATACTTGTACTTTAGGAATGGTCTGATATACAACTACATACTCTTTAAAGGAAGGCAAAGTTCTATAATATTCAAACTTATAGCTTTTATCATAATTCTTTGTAGATTTTGACAACACCTCAATAATCAACATTGGATTTTTAATAATAGATTGGGTATCCTCCACAAATTCTGGTTTGTCACAAAGCACCATGACATCGGGAAAAACCGCTTTATTATTTTTTTCAATGCGTATTTTCAAATCACTATTCGCCACTAAACATTTTTTATTGGCTTTTTTAAGCTCATTTTTGATACTTGTTAAAGTATTCCCCGAGATTATGCTATGATTTAAAGTTCCTCCAGACATGGCAAATATTTCTCCATTATGAAATTCGTGTTTTTCGGTTGAAGTTTCCTCAAAAGTAAGAAACTCTTTAAGTGTATATTTTTTAACTGTATTCGTAACTGGAACGCCCATATTTTTACTTTTACTAGATTACATTTACATAAAAATACAATAATTCTATTTTAAAATCAATTCCTGTAATTTTACAAATCCCTCCTAACCGTATCCTCAAATTCTAAAATAAAATCTGCACCTAATAAGGCTCCAGGTGTTTGAAAGCCAGTTTTAATCGCTTTGCCTTGATGCACGATGGTAGCAATTTTAGCTGCTAATCTAGCCGTTAAAGTATAGGCTTCTTGCGTTTTAAGGTAGGCTTTAAACACTTCTCCTTTCGCATTTTTAACTTCACCATAGAAGAAGCTAGTCGAAGTTGCTCGCTCTTCGGATGAAGGCCCTGCTCCTCTATTATCTACAAAGCGTTTAGCTATATTTTTGATAAAATTAGTTTTTAATAATCCTCGTAATGAATTGGTCAATTTCATCACCCTTGCCATCATCGGTGCCGTAGCCATGTACGCCTCAATATTTGGAATCTGTGCGGTATAATAAGCCGTTGAGACATCGCCCCAGGGTACGATAACGCCCAGACTTTGATATTCTCCTCCAAAATCAAATTGACGAGACTTTGCAGCCATATCAACTTCTATGATTTTACCCGCTTTTCGCACTTTTCCATATTGCCCCAAGTTCTGAACAGCAGAAGCCGCCGTACCATGCGATACTCCTCCATTTTTCATAGCAATCCCCATGACCAAATGAGTCGCATCAGGCATTTTAGAGTGTAAATACGCCACTAAACAATCGGAAGGCACAACATCAAAACCAACGCCAGGCAGTAACATTATTCCACTTAATTTCGCCGCAGCATTTTTGCTAAAGTTATATTCAAACCCTTCAATCCTACCAGAAATATCCAAGTAATGTGTCTTTGTACGCAGGCAAGCCTCCACCATCGGTTCAGTAGTAAAAACATAAGGCCCAGCACAATGTAATACCATTTCAAAATCCTGTAAAACACTATCCATCGTAGCGGTATCGTCCAAGCTAAATATTTTATAATCTAAGCCATATTGCTCAGCGATAGGCTTGATTTTGGCTTCATTTCGCCCTGCTATGACAGGCTTTACCCCCAACTTAACACATTCTGCTACAATCAATTGCCCAGTATATCCATTTGCTCCGTATAGTAAGAATGACATTTTTAGTGATTGGTGATTAGTGATTAGTGATGTGTATCTCTCACTAACGACTACTCTTTTTTTTAATAAGCTTTGTATTCTCTGTGTCCCTTTAACCAAATAGTCGTTTAAAGAACCCTTTTTTGGCTTTTGGTTTAGCTGCTGCTTTATTCACTTTTTCTTCCATTTGAGCGATAGAGTCGTTTAATTTTTCCAAATTCATTTGATAGACTTCATCCTGCTCCGTTTCATTCGCTAAATACTCTTTTGCAGCTTTATAATGTTCTAATGCTTTTTCAAAATCATCTTTATAATCTACATACAAATTAGCCAATTGAAAATGCAAATCGGATTGTTGATCAGGGTCTAAGTCATTGATAATTAACGGAACAGATTTTTCATAATAGTTGATCGCTGTTGAAAACTTATCCATATTCATTAGGACTTGAACCATTTTATAATAGGTTTTACCTAAGTTTGGATCTTCACTATCTTCTTGATACTCTGAGGCATAATGATAATTACTTAATGCTTCTTTCCAATTTTGTTGATAGGCTTGTACATCTCCAATTTGCAATAAAATATCCGAAGTAGGAATCGTACTTCCATATTCTTCATTGATTTCTACCGCATTCTGCAAACACTCAATCGCTTCTTCTATAGCCTCCATTTCCAGATAGGTAACCGCCAAATTAAAATAGCCTTCGGCGGATGGTTTTTCATTGTCATTTCCCCAATCAATCGCCGCTATATAATGAGCAACCGCTTCTTCTAGTTTCTTTTCACTAGAATGACACAGTCCCAATCTAAACTGAATTTTAGCATAAATTTCTTCTGTTTCATTGGTATGCGTCAATGCTTCATTCAAATAGTTAAAAGCGGTTTCTATATCTTCATCAATGATGGCAATAAACCCTAAGCTTGCTTTCCAAAACGCCAAGTCATTTGGTTCCACATCTTGTTTTTCTGCCAGTTCATTATTCAACAACAAACGAGCTTTTTCATATTGTTTATCAGAAAGTAAGATTTGAACCAATTCTTGAAAATTAGCAGAGGTATTGCCTTCTTCTGTTTGAAGTGCAGCTTCTAACCTTTCTATTTTTTCTTGGTTTTCGTTATTGGTAACTGGATTATCCATGAATCAATTTTTAATCAAATTTTTATATCTGTCCAAAAGTAATTAGAAATCACAACTATAGATAATAATTCTAATCTGAATTTTAAGAGAATCATTTTTGGCACAGTTTTTCCAATATTGAGACTGAACACTTTAAATTAGAATTTTAAATACTAAAAACTATGAGACACTTATTCATGATACCATTCATGGTGTTGGCATTTGCCGTAACTGTTTTTGCACAACCAGTGCCAGAAGGTACTAAAAATGACACTCGTACAACAACTTGTCAAACACAAGTCAATCAGTTAAAACGAGAAAATCAAAGATTAAAGTCAACGGTAAGAACAGTACAAAGCGAAAATGATCGCTTGAAACAACGATTAAAAGCCTTAGAACGTCAGTTGGAAGCTGATAATCGAAGAGGGAACGGCACGAAAGTTAATAATCGCAATCGTGATAGATACAATGACCGTTATAATAGAAATGATAGAGACAATTGTCAACCTAAAAATCGTAAAAAGGGTCATGCAAAAAAGACGAGTTGGGAAAATAAGGAATTGAAGAAGTACCAAAAGAAGCGTAATAAGTCCAACAAAAAATATAATAAGAAGCACAAGCAACGCAAAGGCGATTGTGACGATGATGATGACGACGATTATAGAACTAAAGATCGCTATAGAAATGAACGTTACTAGTATCTAATAGATACTTCAAGATAATATGCTCATACCGTATTACACAATTTTCAGTAAAACTAACAAAGCTGGTGATTTTTCATCGGCTTTTGTTTTTTAAGTATGTCGCCTATTTATCCTATAGCTTAATTTGCACGATACCCTATATCTTACTAATTTCACCCCAAACATAAAATTCATTATGATAGATATAAATATTAGCGAAGCCCTAAAAACAGCTTGTCCAAATTTTACTTTGGGTTGTATTGAGTGTGATGTCACCATTCAAATAGAACAACCTGAACTGTGGCGTAAAATAAATCAAACCTTACTAGAACTCGAAACAACACTTACGACAGAATCTATTCGGTTAAATACAAATATCAAAAATGCAAGAGCAGGTTATAAAAAACTAGGTAAAGATCCAAGCCGTTATCGCTTGTCTTCTGAAGCCTTATTACGTAGAGTGGTTAAAGGAAAAGGAATTTATAAAATTAATAATGTGGTGGATAGTCTAAATTTAATCTCTATTTCGTCGGGTTATTCAATCGGTGGGTTTAATGCTCATAAAATTGAGGGAAACATTACTGTAGGTATCGGAGAAGCCAACGAACCTTATGAAGCTATTGGAAGAGGTCAATTGAATATTCAATATTTACCAACCTTTAGAGATAACATTAGTGCTTTTGGAACACCTACAAGTGATTCCATGCGAACACGTGTCACTGAAAATACAACTCGATTTTTAATGGCAATTGTGGACTTTGATAGACATATTGATTTAGAAAAAACGATGGATTTTTCAATTGAGGTTTTGAGCGATTTTGCGAATGGGCAGAATTTTGAGCAGCGAATAATTACTTAGAAAACATAATTTTTCATAGTAAAATGAATAGTCACAGATTTACACAGATTACATGGATTACTATTTAAATCTGTGCAAATCTGTGGCAGAGAATTTACTGTACAATAGGATTCAAGCGATAAACCGAACCTGGTTTTTCTACAGCTATATAAATGAAACCATCGGGGCTTTCTTTTACATTTCTCACTCGCCCAATATTTTTCATTAAGATTTCTTCAGATTCTACCTTCTCCTCCCCTACTCTACACAAGTTTAAATATTTAAATCGCAAAGACCCTACTAATAAGTTTCCTTTCCAATCGCCATATTTATCAGAAGAAACAATACACAAGCCTGAAGGTGCAATGGAAGGCACCCAATAATGTAGTGGCTGTTCCATTCCTTCTTTTTCTAAATCACTCGTAAATATGGTTCCGTCATAATTGATACCATAAGAAATAACAGGCCAACCATAGTTTTTTCCCGACTTGATAATATTAAGCTCATCTCCACCTCTAGGCCCGTGTTCATGTGTCCAAATTTCTCCCGTTTCTGGATGAATATCTAACCCTTGAGGGTTACGATGTCCATACGAATAGATAGAGGCAATAGCCGTATCTACGCCAACAAAAGGATTATCATTCGGAATAGAACCATCATCTTTCACTCGATGAATTTTCCCCGCAGGTTTTGATAAATTTTGAGGGTTTACATCTCGTTCTGCCCTATCTCCCACCGTGATAAATAGATACCCCTCTTTATCAAAATGCATGGCAGAACCAAAATGATATTGATATTTGGTATAAGGTGGAGCTTCTAAAATCGTCAAAGGTTCAGTTAATTTATCATTTTCAAATTTGAAGCGAACCACTTTTGTGGTGGTGATAGAATCACCATTTTCTTCTTTTAATGCAGCAAATGATAGATACAACAAACGATTATTTTCAAAATCAGGATGTAAAATCACATCATGTAATCCATCTTGATCCTTAGTACGAACAGGTGGTACGCCCTCTATTTGTATTTTCTCTTCCCCTTCTTTCACTCGGTATAAATAACCATTTCGCTCTGTTACCAACAAATCGCCATCAGGTAAAAACGTAAAACTCCAGGGTACATATAAATCACTTACAATGGTATCCAATTCAAATCGCACATCGTCGTATTCAAAAGTATCGGATTGAATTGTTTCCTCTTCAAAACCATATTTATCAACAAACTCAATTCCATATTCAATGTAAGCCACCATTTCTTTAATTTCATCATCTGTCAATGATTCTTTCCAAGCTGGCATTCCTGCCTCCACAATTCCATTACTAATTGAAGCATATAAAGAATCTGTTTCTTTACCATGTTTCCAATATCTATCCACAAAAGCTTCCATTCGTTCTCCATGACAACTCGAACACCATTTGGTGTAATTTGCTTTAGCGGTTGTAAAATCTTGTTTTGGTTGTTCTGATGCTTCATTTATACAACTATAAATGACTATAGAGCAGATAAATACAATCGTAATTTTAAT
>CAYLSF010000229.1:0-8347 GCA_964385675.1 uncultured Saprospiraceae bacterium | reverse complement strand
TATTCAAGAAAATAATGAGTGGTATTTTATAGTAAATAAAACATTGGCAGGTAGTCTTTTATACGCAGTATTCATGGCTTTTCCTTGGATTAGCTTTTGGAATATTAAGCAACAAACCCTCAATCAATTGAAAGCCTATTTAAAATTGAGTTAGCCATTATTTTGGAAGATTTAATATAAAACTTGTTCCTTTTCCTTCTGCACTTTCTACCTCAATAGTACCATTCAACTTCTCCGTTACTAATTTTACAATAGCCAAACCTATACCCGAACCCTCATAAGCCCCTCGGTAGTGTAGGCGTTTGAACATTTCAAAAATTTGACTGTGGTATTTTTCTTTAATACCGATTCCATTATCGCTTATCTTGATTTTATGATCTGTTTCCGTAGAAGTATAGGTGATTTCTACGGTCGGGGATTCACTTTGATTATACTTTAGACCATTCTCAATTAAATTTTTAAAGGCTGTAAATAAAAAAGTATTACTAGAGTGAATAGTGGGTAATTGATTGGTTTTTATGGTACCGTTATACTTTTTAAGACTTTCCTGCAAAGTATCTTTTACATTATCTATCAATTGATTTAAATCAATTGATTCTTTTTTAATTGCTTCATCTCTAGAGATAGTAGAGTAGTAGGTAAAATCTTCAATTAAAGTATAAAGCTGTTTGGTGCTGCGTTTAATTGTACTAAAATAGTTATGAAATTTTTCTTTTAAATCATTGGGTAGTTGTCGCTGTATCAAACTGGCATAACCCCCAATTATTCTTATAGGTTCTTTGATGTCATGAGAAGCAATGTGATTAAAGGTACGAAGCTCATAATTGGCTTGTTTTAAATTTTGAATAAGGGCTTGGTTTTCATTTTCATATTTTTTTATCGCATTAAAATAATGTGTTAATAATAACCCAATACCAATCAGTATTGGTGGAAAAGTAAATAAATCATCATAAGGATTGGGTGCAGTAGTCATTAAATTATATTCTATGATATACAACTGCCCAAAGACGTATAAACAACAGATGTAAGCGACTGCTATAATTTGAATGAAGCGATTATCTTCGTAAAAAACAATGGCGATTAGTCCTAAGAGTATAAAGATGCTACTTTCTCCAATATCTCCACCGTAAGTGATTACCTCTACCTCTATTGCGGCTGCAAACAGAAATATCCCAATAAACTTAGCCAGATTATACCTACGAAAATATATGGCTATAAGAATACTAAATTCTATGATAAAACTACTGAGTTGATATAAAATACGAAGTAATTCTTCTCCATTTAGAAGGTAGCTTATTAAGTGGATCGATGTTATTACAAATCCTATAAAAGTTAATTGATTGAGTAATCTAATTCTAATGGGTTCTCGCCCTTCTAAGCCATCATGTATGCCATTGTTTGAAATCTTTTCCCATATTTGATTCATTTACATGTGTTTTTGTAGGTAGCTGATAAGTGGTTTAATTGCTAGTGAATAGATGATTTGAATCCTTTTGTCTAAAATACCCAACTTATTTTAATCTTTAGGTAAAATCACTACAAAACTTGTACCCTTTCCTATTTCACTTTCAATTTTAACTTGTCCGTCTAATTTTTCAATAACCAACTTTACAATGGCTAAACCAATTCCCGTGCCTTCATATTGTCCACGATGGTGTAGTCGCTTAAACATATCAAAAACCTGAGAATGATATTGGGCTTTGATACCAATTCCGTTATCGCGTATCGTGATTTGGTGCTGTGTTTCAGAAGTATTGTAAGAGATATGTATCGTCGGAGTTTCACTTTCATTGTATTTTAAACCATTTTCTACTAGATTCTTAAATGCCGTAAAAAGAAAAGTGCTACTGGAATGAATCGTTGGTAAATTATCTACGATAATGGTTCCACTATAGCGTTTAATACTTTCTTGTAATGTTGCTTGAACATTCTCTAGTAATTGATTCAAATTTACTGATTCCTTTTTTATTTCTGCATTTTTAGATAGGGTAGAGTAGTATGCAAAATCTTCTACTAGGGTGTAGAGTTGTTTTGTGCTTCTTTTGATAGTACTGAAATGATTACCAAATTTTTCTTTTAAGTCAGCAGGTAGTTGTTTGTGGATTAAACTCGCATAGCCGCTAATAACTCGAATCGGTTCTTTAATATCATGTGAAGCAATATAATTGAAAGTCAATAATTCATAGTTTGCTTGTTCTAACTCTTTGGTACGCTCGGCTACTTTTCGTTCTAATATGTGATTATATCGTTTGCGTTGTCTATTTTGTTGCCATAGAAAAATGACAATACCCAAAATTAATAAAAATACCCCTAAAGCAATAAAAGCGTGATTTCGGGAGCGTAATTGATCTAAATTCCTTCGATTTTCTAGGGTTGTAATTTGTTGCTGTTGCTCTAGGTTACGAAATTCTGCATTTGCAAAAGTACCATAACGTAATCTATCATCTCCAAATTTTTCTCTCTGTGTTTTAAGTAATTCTTTTTGGATATTTACGACCGTCTTTAGATCATTAATAGCAGTATGGTACTCAATTCTGAGTTTGAGTAAATCTTCAATAGCTTGAAAATTTTGCACCTTTAAGTCCTCAAATGATTTGATGATTGATTTTACCTGATTGTAATTCCTTTTTTTTAGCCAATATTTACCACTAGTTAGTAATAGACCTTCTTTATTATAAGTTTCATTCTTTTTGGCTAGCTCAAGATGATTTTTTGCTTTGTCAAGTAAATCATTTTTAATGTAGAAATCCGCAATAGTGATGTGTGCATAGTTAATTGCGGCTTGATAATTAATGTTATCAATTGTATCTAGGGTAAGAATATTTTGATTGATCAAATCAATATACCAAAAGCAAGAGTCTATTTGATTATTCTCCGCACTCAATACGAGTAATGCAGTATAATTATAGACATATCCATATTCTCGTTCTGGAGATGCTGCTTTAGCATCTATAACCATAGAAGCTTTGGTATATTTTATAGCATTATCATAATCTTCTAAATGTTTATAAACATTACTAATATTACCAAAAGGATAAGTTTCCCAACCTCTATTGAGCATTTTTCCATAGCGTACAGCTTCAAAAAGATGTTCCAATGCTTTACTATAATCTCCAATATCAAAGTAAAGATACCCTAAACGATTGTAAGCACGAGCTATAGAAATGGTATCATAGTCCAATTCAATTGGATATCTCATATAGCGAATAGCTTGTGAAAACGAATCAAGATTATTGTAGTGGTTTCCTAAACGAGTACTAAAAAAAACAATATCAGTATTTGCTTCTAGTTGCTCAGCAGCCATTATACCTTTGTGTAAGAAAGCATTACGCTGTTTGTTATCCCAATGTTTAGTTCGCTCATTATCTTCATAAATTGCTTTGAATCGTTGAAGTTGCTCTACGGATTCTTCTGCCGCTATATTTTCCCACGCATATTTTGTGGTATCTTGACTATAACTATAAGTAGAAATTATTACTAGGAAGAGTAGTAAGATATGTAGTCTTAGTAATGCCATAGACTTGCTCTATTCTGCTTTGCTATTTTAGTATTATGTTTGATACAAAAACTAGGATTAAGGTACTTTAAAATTTCATAATATTTGTATTCTAGCAATAAAATAATGTGTGTAATTCATGAAAGTTATCAACTAACAATGGTAAGTGTCACAAAATTTACTCCAAGAATTTAAGTAAGTGTTAAAAAATATTGATTCATGACAGGTGGTAAATGATTCTAGCATTTCAAAAAATTAGGACTTTTTGCTCATATTTTCATACTTTTCTGCTCGTCTATTTACAAAAAAATAATATTCGACCCCACAAATAATCCTTATTTTTGGATTTCTATAAAATAATGAATATTGAGAATGCTATGAATATATTGTATTGGTGTACCAACCTTTAGTAGTTTATACTGTTCTCATTAGCGGTTATTATAATTTTTCACACCTTTTTAAAAACTCAGAAACGTTATGGTTCGATTACGTTTACTTTCTCTATTTTTTATGCTATGCGTGTCCAGTTGGCTGATTGGACAAACCACGGTTACTTTTGGAACAGCCAAGGATAACTGTATGTATGAGGCTACGGGGTCTCAACTCAGTAATGGCGCTGGGATTGATATGGCAGCAGGAAGGAATAACTCTGGTGCAGGATTTTTGCGTCGAGGGTTACTTCAATTTGATATATCTTCGATTCCCGCAGGAGCTACTATTACAGATGTAAAGCTAAAAATGCAAATGACTAAAACCAGTAACTCTGCTGGTCCACGAATGATTTCATTGCATAAGTTAACAGCGGACTGGGGCGAAGGAACATCTAATGCTGGTAATACCAATTCTGGTAGTGGTGCGATGGCAACTACTAATGACGCAACGTGGTTAAATGCTATACACCCTTCTACAACTTGGAGTACAGCAGGTGGTGACTTTGTAGCTATGGCTAGTGGTTCTCTTTCTGTAAATGGATTAGGTTCTTACACATGGAATACTGTAGGTATGAGTACTGATGTACAAGATTGGTTAGACAATGGAAATAACTATGGTTGGATAGTAGTTGGTGATGAAAGCGTTAAAAAAACTACGAAGCACTTTGCAACAAAGGAAAGTTCTACAATGAGTTTTAGACCTGAGTTAGAGGTGACTTACACCATGCCTATGCCTACACCCTTAGCAGGAACGTATACCATCGGTGGTATGGGGGCAGATTATGCAACTTTTGCTGCGGCTGTAACAGATTTAACTTCTTTAGGCGTAAGTGGTGCAGTTACTTTTAATGTAGCACCGGGTATGTATAGTGAGTCTTTTACCTTGACAGAAGTACCTGGAGCAAGTGCGATGAATACGATTACTTTTGATGGGGGTAGTGCTGCTACGACTACTATTAGTTATGCAACGGCAGCAACGAATGCTACTATTTTATTGGATGGAGCAGATTATGTAACGATTCAAAACTTAACGATTGATAATCAAACACCAGTTCCATCTTGGGGTGTGCGTATCACGAATAGCGCTAATTTCATTACAATTGATAATTGTACAATATCCCTTGAGCCTAATATTACAATGACTAATATCCAGAATTCTTGTATTATAGCGAGTGCAGATGACGCAAATTTTTTCACTGCAGGTGATCAAGGTCATAATATTATGATTTCTAATAATACCATTATGGGAGGCTCTTATGGTATACGTTGGGAAGGTGGTGATAACACTCAAGGGGAATTGGACTCTACTATCACTATTATTAATAATATATTTGATGGCAATGCAAGTACCTCTATTGTAATGGATGATATCATTGATTTAACCATAGAAAATAACCAAATCTTTGGTCATGGTTTATCTTCCAAAGATGGGATGGACTTAAATGATGTCACAGACTTTTATGTAACTGCGAATACGATTGAAGTAGCAGATTTAGGAATTGATTTAGATGATGGAAATTTTACAGCTGATGGCGTATTAGCAACAGGGCGTTCTTTGATTGCTAATAATATGTTATATAGTAGCGGAGATGATGCTATGAATTTAGACGATGCAGAGGAGATTGATGTCTTTCATAATACCTGTGTAACGACGGCTACTTCTAGCGGTCGTAGAGCATTGCGTTTTAACGATGATATCAATTTAGTATTTAAAAATAATATTTTCGTTGTAGATAATGGTCAAACAGGAGCTAATTTCAACGAAGCCGTTTGGATTAATGATGCTTCTTCTAATGCTGTATTTGACTACAATATCTATTACACAGGTGATGATAATTTGGTGAATGTAGGTGGTTCTACTCCCTATACTGACTTAGCCGCATGGAAAGCTGCTAATACCGCAATTAATCAAAATTCAATAGAAGGTCAACCAATGTTTGTATCCTTATCAGGAGGGAGTATAGATTTACATATCGATCCTGCTGATGGTTTAGCGAATGATGTTGGAGATAATGCAGTGGGTATTATGACTGATATTGATGGAGATATGCGTCCTTTAGCTCCTTCTACTACCGTAGATATTGGTGCAGACGAATATGCTTCTACGTTTGTAGCTTCTGCGGATATTGTGATTAATGAAATTATGTACAATACCCCAGGTACAGATTCATTAGAGTTTATAGAATTATATAATAATGGTACAGCTGCTGTTGATTTATCTGGATGGTCTTTCTCTCAAGGTGTTACCTACACCTTCCCTAGTGGCACCATGATGCAGCCTGGCGACTATTTAGTGACAGCACAGTATGCTGCACCGATGCTTAATTATTTTGGATTAACGGTTGGTGAGTGGACATCAGGGAACTTAATCAACTCTAGTGAGGATATTATATTGATAGATGCTAATGGAATGGTTATGGACTCTTTGGTGTATGACGATGGTGCACCATGGCCAACTGCAGCAGATGGTTCTGGACCTAGTTTAGTATTGTGTGATGCCAATAGTGATAATGCTGATCCAGCTAACTGGAGTCAATCCTATACAGATGCAGGGTTTATGTATTCTGGTGCAACTATTTTTGCATCTCCGGGTATGGCGAATAATTGTACACCTCCTCCTCCGCCAGCAGTTGATCCTTATTTATTAGTCAATATTGATGTAATTACTACGGTTGATGCAAACGGTTTACCTGATTCTTTGAATAGTGCTTCTGGTTTGTATGAAGTGAGAGGTATTGTACACAGTATTGACTTTGATGGTAATGCTGGATATTCTTTCTCTTTAGTAGATGCTACAGGTGGTATCAATGTATTTAATTTCAATGATGTTGACAACTATGTAGTAACACAAGGAGATTCTATTCGTGTAAAAGGTTCTTTAACACAGTTTAATGGTTTAACGGAAATTATTCCTGATTCTATCTTCTTGGAATCTCAAGGAAATATGTTACAAATGCCTATGGTGGTAACAGCATTAGATGAAAGTACAGAGATGGAATTAATTCGTATTAATGGTGTATCATTAGTTGATCCGACTCAATGGACAAATAGTGGTTCTGGATTTAATGTAGATATTACAGATGGTACGAATACTTACGCTATGCGTATTGATGCCGATACAGATATTTACGGCACAGCTGCACCTACTGGACAATTTGATGTAATTGGTATTGGTAGTCAGTTTGACAATTCAAGTCCATATACCGATGGATATCAGATATTACCAAGAAGTTTAGGAGATATTATTCCTGTTATGGTGATGGGTACTACGGTTCAGTTCGCAACTGCAACAGCTACGGTAGATGAAAATGTAGGAACTGTAACTGTAGATGTAACGATTACGAATCCAGATCCAAATATGGCATCTTCGATAGATGTGATGTTAGGTATGGCTTCTACGGCTACAAACGGTACTGATTTCAACTATACTTCTCCTACAACGGTAACTTTCCCAATGGGTAGTGCTATGAATCAAACGGTTTCTATTACGGTTACACCTGATATGATGGTAGAAGGAGATGAAACAGTTGTCTTAGAATTAATGAATCCAAGTACAGGGGTTACTGTTGGTGGTATTAATACTTATACGTTAACCATTGAAGATGGTCCAACTTACCCTTATTATCCAATTGCACAAATTCATACGGAAGGAATGGATGGAACAGCAGATTCTTTAGGTGTAACTTGTGAGTTAAGAGGTATTGTATATGGTGTAAACCTTCGTCCTAGTGGCGTACAATTTACAATGATAGATCATACTGGTGGTATTGGTGTATTTAATTTCAACCCTGTAAGTAACTATACCGTAACGGAAGGTGACTCTATTCATGTACAAGGTACGATTAGTCAGTTTAATGGATTAACGCAAATCGATCCTGAAACGATTACGTTAATTTCTTCTGGAAATACCTTACAATTTTACCAAGAAGTAACCGCATTTGGAGAAGATACGGAATCTCGTTTGATTAAGTTGATTGGTGTAACCTTAGTCGATCCAACACAATGGACAAATAGTGGTTCTGGTTTCAATGTTGATTTGACGGATGGTGTAAATACTTATACTATGCGCATTGATAATGATGTAGATATTTATGGAACGCCTGCTCCTGGTGCTACAGATGTATTGAATGTCATTGGTTTGGGTGGTCAATTTGATAGTTCTAATCCTTTTGATGGAGGATATCAGATTTTACCTCGTTACCAAGCGGATATTGATTTGAGTGTGAATACTGTTCGTAAAGATTTGAGTAAAGAAATTCAATTCTATCCAAATCCTGCCAACAATCAAGTATTTGTTACTTCTACATTGAATTTAGATATGATTCGTGTGACGAATGTGTTAGGTCAAGAAATGATGCAATTAAACAATCCAAATCCAACGACTACATTGGATATTTCTAAGTTGACAACTGGAGTTTAC
>CAYLSF010000228.1:0-8391 GCA_964385675.1 uncultured Saprospiraceae bacterium | reverse complement strand
GATAATTTATTAACAATCATTTCCCTCTATCTGATACTTTACCGTTAATAGTTAACAATTATATTGATTCTTTTTAGTTATTAAATTGTCACCAACTATAGTATTTATTAATGCCCAAAACTAGCCTAAAAACATCAAAATTGGCCAAAGAAATAAATTTGTCTTTACCTGATTTATATGCAATCTTTTTAAATACCCTGACACATTTGAGACGCTATTTCTAAAACAAATGAATCAATTTTATAAGTTTTGATATAAAACAGGATATAAAAATATCATTCTAACTTGAAATTGAGAATCAAGTTTTAAAATATGTAATAAATCATCATGTTTAATAAATCTTCATATAGCTTGGCATGAGCAAAATTTCCCTAAAAAATGAATTTTATCAATTTAGACCAATTTATTGAATTGATGTATAAACATTAATACTTATAAGATGAAAGATTGATTACCTTGGTGTAGATGATAGATATAAAATTATTTACTTTAATTAAATTTTACCCTGTCACGTTTATTTTGACAAATCATAGCGTTTAACTCATTTTTAACTCAATTTGACGTCCAGAAAGAACAAACATAAACATTTATAGACTCAACTTTACACGAACATGATCAAAAACGTTTACCTATCACTAGGGGTAATAGCTATTACCCTATATTTTAGTGCGTATGCACAAGCTCAAGAAAGATTTTTCGATTTTATGCCACAGCAAAACCGAGTGAATGGTTTTGTCACAGATGAGCGAGGAAAGCCAGTTTCCAATGCATTAATTTCCATAAAAGGGAGCAATTTCCAAATTCTTACAGATACTATTGGTTTTTTTGAAACAAAGGATTTGAATAAAGGACATTATGTCTTTGAAGTGCAGTATCCAAATCATCGCTCTACATACAAAATGGTATTGGTGGAAGATAATCAACCTACTAATATTGATTTGCAATTAGTTAGCGATGGTTTACAATGGCATGAAGATGTACAAACTGGAAATTTTTCTCCAGTTCAACAATACAGAAGTTCAAATACAGGATATAAATCTACAACTCAGGATATTAATTTATTTGAAGCATTAGGCTCTCAAACGGCTGGTTTTTTTACTCAGCAAACTACGATTCAAGGGAACAATACAGGTATTTCAAGAGGTATCTTGAATACACTAAATACAACAACATTCAATACAACTATACTAGAAAACAGACTACCAATTACAACAACAACTTTTTTACAATTCTCACCAGATTATTTTGCGAATAACAGTCTTAGTGTAGCTTCAGGCGAATTATTGAATACGGATAATGCCGCTATTTTTTCGCCTTTAGCCACAGGCAACATTTTCCAAATTAACAATCAATTAATTAATGAACAGATTCAAAGAGAATTTAGGCTAACTACTTATTTGTACGAAAATGGTCAAGCATTTAATCGTTGGGACATGGGCATACAGGGTACAATTCAACCCAATTTAAAGTATGCCCTGACGGGATTTGCGAAAGCAGATCAAGGCATTAGAACAAATGATTTCACGACACCAAATTTGGGCGGACAGTTAGATGGAAGATTGATTTATGAGCATCAAAGAGGCTATATTCAATTATCTTCAAAATTGTTGAAAGATAGATTAACGACTCCTAATTCTACGATGTTAAGTCAATTGAACATGGATGATATAACGACTTTTGAAGAAACAGAATTAGCTAATACCTCACTTACACCAAACTTACAAGCTGCCGTTACGGATGGAGAAAATTGGTCGGCAGAAAATACTGATGCGAGTAGAGTTATTAACACAGCGAATCAAACGGAATTGAGTCATTACAACACAACTCTAGCTTTTGGACAATTATTAGGGGAAGGATTATGGTTAGAAAATCAAGTAAAATATAGTCATTTCGATGTACAATCTACCTTTTTAGATAATCCTTTGGTCTTGAATACTAATACAGGTGCAGCACGATTTTTAGGATTACCACCTGTCGGTGCTTTGGGGCAACCTACCCATTTTTATCAAAATAACTTTAGATATACTTTGGCTGGAACGGAAAATGTGGTTCAAGATAGAAGCATGGGGATTCAGCAATTAGGGAGACATTTTTTAGTGCAAGAAGTAAATCAATCCAACTATGATGTAAATGAATGGATGAATCAAATGACCTTGACTAAGACATTTAATAACCATCAAATTACAGCAGGTGGATTTTATTCAAAGTCAAATATAACGATAGGGAATACAGGAGATCACTTAGCTTCTACTTTAGATGGTAATGCTCAACCACTAAATATTACACACGATAATCCCTTCGTTGGAGTACATCCTTTTGTATCTGTCAGCGATACGGCACTTCATTTTACAGACGCTAATGGCTTTTTAGGGCATGGTACAGGGGAGTATTTACGCATGAATGCTGAAGTAAAAACAACTTCTTTCTTTGCCAACTATGAAGCAGCAATTACGGATAAGTTAAATGTTAATTTAGGATGGCGATATAATTCCATTCAGCATAAAGGGGAAAGACAACGCTTTTTTCCTGCAAATGATAGATTTGGTGGAACAGGGCAAGGGCCCGTTAATTTAGCAACAGGGCAATTATACTTTGACCCAATTTCAAATACGATGTTGGCATATGATTTAGGGGCGGATTTAAATTATCAAACCTTTTATGACGCTTCTACTAAAATAGGAGTAGAACAGTGGGATACGATAGATTTTAGGTATCAATTTTCAGCTTATTCGATTGGTGCACAATATCAAATTAATAAAAATATAGGCGTACATAGTAATTTTTCTACAACACAACGCACGCCAGATTTGGGGTATTATACCCAGCATTTTACAAATGTAGAGATTGAGCAGGGACAAAATGAATTCATTACTTCTGCTAGCTTAGGCACAAGGTTACAATATAAAGGATTCGCATTAGGTATTACAGGTTTCTACACTCAAATGGATAGTGTACAATTGCAAAGAAGCTTTGAAGGTCAACGTTATCGCTCAGTTCAGATTCCGACGCTTTTAAATTCTATTCAAACTTATGGTGTTGAAATTGAGGGATTTGTAAAGGTTAATTTGAATATGGATATTCGCTTTAATGCAACGTTCCAAAATCCAATGTTTAAGCAGTTGACTTATTATAATATTGCAGGTACGCCAGATAAATTAGGAGATGATTTTACGGAGGATTTGAGTGGTAATACGGTAGCTAATCTACCTAAGTTTTGGATGTCTGTTACGCCTACCTATCGTCATAAATGGTTAACCTTATTCGCTACTGCTTCTTATGTAGGAGAGCGTCAAGCCAACCTTAGAAATAGTGTTCAATTGCCAGCTTACACGCAATTTAACATAGGTGCAGAGGCTAACTTTGACAAAATAACGATCGGACTCCAAATCTTTAATGTAAACAATGCAAATGGAATTGTTCGCTATACCAGTACAGGTGTGAAAAATATTAGCATTGATGATGTAGCGTATGGCGGTGTGGAAACGGAAAGTGGACATACTATTCCAAGAACAGATTTAACTAAATTAGAGTCTGACGGACAGCCATTTTTTGCTCAAACTATTTTACCAAGACATTTTAGATTGATGATTGGGTATCGGTTTTGATAGTGGACTAGTGAATTAGTCAATTCAATATAGAAATAAAAATTGTCATATATACCATATACATTCTGATGAGGTTTTAGTGTATTGAAAGGACGGCTGCGGTCGTCCTTCTTTTTTGTTTATATTTTAAGCATTTAATACTTTCAAAAACTGACCATTGTAAGGTCTGTAACCTAGCATGTCAATTAAATATCGAGCAAATGTATTCATGTGTGCTGCACCATACATAATTCCAACTAACTTATCTTCTTGATTTTCGTTTTCAAATTTTGCTTGAACAATATCCTTAACTATCATTTCTCGTGCATTCATAATAAAATTTTCAGCTGTTCCTTTTTTATCATCAATTGGACCATAAGCTAAAAATAGTTCTCGTTGTGATGTCATATTATAGTGTATAAATTTTTCTCTAGTTATGCCTGATTGATACCAATAATAAAATCGAATAGGTCTAATTATACTTAAGTTTAATTTTGCTTTTAATGTTAGCTTTTGCCATTCTTGCATTGAGTCTTGTTCCGAAAAGTCTGCATGTATTGTTTTTACAGAAGGATCAGGTTTATTTTGTAAAAAGAAATCTCGTTGTGTGGTTATCCCTAATTTGTCAGCTATAGATTTATATTGATTGGTGTAGAATCTAGTATAACTTTTTCCTTTTACTCCTTCAAATAATAGTTCATCACACTCATTGATGGTTTTTAATACTTGTTCATAATATTTTTTGCTTCCGATGTGATACATAGGTATCAATCTAAACTTAAGATTAATAGCATTATTTTTATTTATAAAGTCGAAGGTAACAACACGCAAGAAAAAACTAGTTGCTTCTATAAAATTCATGGGTTATCATTTTGACGATTAAATAATTAGGTTCATAAAGTATTTACAAGTTGCTGTTATTTAGGGAGGGTTGATATTTTTTTAGACGAAAAGAATATTCTTTTCTGTCGAGTAACGAAGTAAAACTGTTAGACTATATTTAAAAATAAGAAGACCTTTCTAAATTGTTATTACAACTTAGAAAGGTCATAGTAGTACAAACTATATATGCTAAACTTATCCGTGAATAGAAGAGAAGCCTATATACAATAAGAATAGTAACAAAATAGATACGCCTAGAATGATTAAGGCAACATTGCGTCCCTCATTTTTATTTTGTTGTGCTTGCTGACGCTTCTTCTTTGATTTTGGTTTATGATTTGGTCTTCTTTTTGACATGGTTCTATGGTTTTAATTTTATCAATTGAATTGATTCTACTTTTTTAAATCAACAATTCAAATATAATTTAAAAATTTCAATTTCCAAACCTGCCTGATGATGGGTAAGTCAAAATTTTAAAAATCCTATATTCAATTTCTTCCTTATATTTGTTTTCGATAATCGACTTTCGACAATCGACTTTTGAATTTTCTTTTCTCCTGCTCGATTGTTGAATACCGATAGCTATCGGTACAATTCTCAATTGTCAAAAAAATAATGTTTAGAATTCTACTACTTCTAGGGGGCTTGATGATGCCCATTATTGCAACAAGTCAAACGATTATTCCTACAGATTTTTATGGTAGCAATGCATGGATGCCCGATAGTGTGGGGTTGGTCAGGTATTGGGGAGATTTGCATGATCACTGGACGGATATTCAAAATTCCAATGTCAAACTTATGCGAATTGGGGGTATTGCTTGTGATAAAGATTTTTTTACCGATTATCAAATCATCAACATGATTGATAGTATTCGTAAAATTGGAGCTGAACCGATTGTACAAGTACCTCTTTGGGGAGGTAATAATACTGCTTTGGAGGCAGCCGATATTGTACAATATATTAATGTTACTAAATCAAAGGGCGTAAAATATTTTGCAATAGGGAACGAGCCAAATTTGATTTATAATTTAGATTCTTACGGATTTACTCCAGGTGGATATACTTACTCTGATTATGCGAGTGATGTAAAGACCTTTTCGATTGCCATGAAAACGGTAGATCCAACGATTAAGATTTTAGCAGGAGATTTAGCTTGGTATTACACAGTTTGGGTTGATCCATTATTAACACCTGGTGGGGCAGATGATATTACAGGAAATAATGGAACACATGATTATGTGGATATATTTACCTTTCATGCTTATCCATTTCAAGGAAATGCGGATCAGACTAGGGCGGCAATGTTAAATTACATTACCAATTTTGAATTTATCTTACAAGCATTAACCAATAAATCTGCTGCGGCAGAGGCATATCATACTCGTAATAATCCATTGGGATTTGCCGTAACAGAACTAAATGTAGCATGGAGAGAACCTGCTTCTAACGAAACAGATGGCGTAGGCTCAAAGAGTTTTATTGCAGGACAATGGTGGGCAGATATGTTGTTGACGAATGCAAAAGGGGGAAGCTCTTTTGTTAATTTTTGGTCAGTGGTAGAAGGTGGAGCTTCTAATCCGGTAACGGATCATGGTTACATTGATCATGATAATGAAACGCTTCGTCCAACCTATCATCATTTTAAATTGTGCTCGAAATACATGACCGATACGCTTTTTACGACTACCGATAATCAAGATAGTATTAAAGCGTATGTAACTAAAAATCCAGAATATGGCTACTCTGTATTGATTTTAAACTATGATGAAAATGATGTCTTTTCCATGCGGTTGCGACTCAATACAGATGCAATTTCTGGTAGTGAAACCCTTCAAATTAATGCAGATGCTAATCTGGCAAAAGAAATTACTGAGACCATTCCTGCAAATGCAACAGTATTAATGTTTCTTTCTCCAAATGGACACTATATTGGAAAATATACCTACACTCAAACAGATGCAGATAATAATGAAGAGCCAACTTTTACGGTTTATCAGCCTACAAGAGCAAAAAAGGTCTTTGCTCATTATTTGCCTTGGTTTGACGTGGATGGACAATATAATGGTGGTAATAGGGTAGGGTGGTGTCATGAAGGCGATTGTACGGATGCCAATAATAAAAGTTCCGTTTATACACCATTGATTGGTGAGTATTCGCAATTTGATGAAGAGGTGATTAAGTATCATATTCGACAAGCTATTGCCGCTCGAATTGATGGATTTTTAGTCAATATTAATCCTGAATGGGATTTTGCATGGAAGCTATTTCATAAAATCTGTGATGCAGCTATTGCAGTAAATGCAGAATGTATAAATAATGATTTTAAAATTGCTATTTCGTATGACAATAGTACTAAAACGTCTGTTACAGACGTAATGACGCTATTTGAATTGGTGCGAGATAGTTTATATCATCACCCCGATTTTAGTCACTTAGCTTGGACAGATGATGCGACAGGAAAATTTGTAATGACGGTTTGGTCGGAAGCAAATTGGACAAATTATAGAACGGCGATTGATGATGTATTTGGAAAGGATTCCATTTTCGCTATTGGTCGTAATGTAATTAATTTTGACTTATTCGATGGTAATATGGAATGGGTGGGTTATCTCACAAATGACCAAAATAATACGACGGACTGGGGAGAACAATCTTTTGAAGATTCTGATTGGGTGATGGCTCGGCAGTTAGATTTTAATTTACAAGATATTCGCTCTATCAATCCCTTCAAATTGGGTAATGCCTACCCTGGTTTTGATGATAGAAATGTACCTACTTTTTGGAATGGTGGGAATGACCGTTATTTTGCAAGGTTTGTGACGACTGGCGAAGTGATGCGATTGACTTGGGATAAACATATTAACTATACCTACAAAAGATTGGGAGGTGATTTTAATATTTCTAATAATTGGATTCAATTAGTTACTTGGAATGATTTCCCTGAAGGAACAGCTATTGAACCTTCCGAAGCCTCGGATTATGGTTATTTAGCATTACAAACGAACCGAGAAAAAATAGCAGAATTTAAAGGTATTACTACGACAGGGGAAGATACCGTAGGCGTATATGTGCCTTTTGCGATTTATCAAGCTATACAGGAAAATCGGACAGGTGATGCGAATACAGCGTTAACTTATTTTTGTAATGAAGAATATAGTAATGCCAAAATATTTGCAGAAAGTGGCGTATTGCCCGTTGAATTATTATCCTTTACAGGAGCGTATATTGGTGGTAAAACGCAACTCGATTGGGAAGTAGGCGATAGGTATAATCACGCCTTTTTTGATATTGAACATAGTACAGATGGTATTCATTTTAAGCAAATAGGGCGAGAGGATAGAAATCTATCAAACTATCAATTCATACATGAATTCCCTAGTCAAGGATTAAATTATTACCGATTAAAACAAGTGGACTTCGATGAGCATTTTAAATACTCTAAAACCATAACAATAGATGTCCCTGTGGCTGGTCTTCAGGTCATTACCTATCAGCGTCAAGTACAGATTTTAACCCAACAAGCTATTTCAAATATTGACGTTTATAATGCTTTAGGGCAAAGGATTCCTTTTGAAAAAACTGGGAATACGATTCATATTGGGGATGATTTTACTGGGGTTTGTTGGGTAAGGTTTGAGGTTGATGGCGTACAAAATACTCAAAAAGTTGTCATTAGTCAATAGAATATAACTAAAATATTATCCTTAGGTATGGGGTTGAAGATGAAAGGATTGATTTATAAAACTTTAGATAATTTGGATTTCTTAAATATATTTTTGGAACAAACCGAACAATTATTTGAAACCTTAAATAATGTAAAAGGACAGACAGATGCTAAGATTAAATTGGGGGAAATTGCATTTATTATATTAAGTAACAAAGTCTTGCGTAAAAATGGCAAGAATTGAGAACTTAGCCTAGTA
>CAYLSF010000227.1:0-8396 GCA_964385675.1 uncultured Saprospiraceae bacterium | reverse complement strand
ACTTTTGAAACAGTGTACTTATCCATTAAAAAAAATATAATTAACCGTAATTTTCTAAAAATCCTTACGACTATTATAAACAGAAGCGAAACACACAACAAATGAATCAAAAAGCCTTAGAACAGCAGTTTTTAGACTTGGCGAATATCCATCAAGGGATTATTCATAAGGTGTGTAATATGTATGCGAAAGATGAGGAACATCGAAAGGATTTGTTTCAAGAAGTACTCGTACAATGGTGGCGAGCTTTTCCTTCTTTTAAAGGCGATTCAAAATTTACGACTTGGGGCTATCGAGTAGCGATTAATACAGCAGTATCGGATTTTAGAAAAAACAAACGGCATCTTGGACATCAAGATATTTCGGAAGAGGTGAAAAGAATGGCTACCGCACCATTTGATTTTGAGCGAAAGGAACGACATCATTTATTGCATACGGCTATTAATCAATTGACGAAGGTAGAAAAGGCGATTATTATGTTGTACATGGAGGAGCATAGTTATGATGAAATAGCCAATATTATTGGGATTACCAAAACGAATGTGGGTGTAAAAATCAATCGGATTAAAGCAAAATTGAAGAAAATGCTTTCGCCTCACATTGAATGAAATTGATTGGACACAGAGTACACTGGGAAGACACAGAGTTACTCAAAGATTATTAATAAAGAGATTGATTAGTTGATATATTATGAATTAATCAGTCAGTAATTAAAAGATATTTGGAACTAGAAGATTTAAAACAACTTTGGGTAGAAGAAACAGAATTGACAGTACCTAAACAAAGTATAGATAAGTCAAGCTTACGGTTGCTGTTGAAAAAGCGAGCGGAAAGTGCTTTGAGTACTATTGTACGAAATATGGTATTTGAAGGCTTATTCTTATTACTGACTTTAGGTTTTTGTGTCGGTATCGTTGTCTTTAAAACGGATTGGCTGGTAAGAGTGATGGCAGGAAGCTCGTTTTTCTTACTCTTTCCTTATGCAGTTTTCTTTACCTTGAGTTGGATGAATATTAAACATATTCAGTATCGCCCTGCCAGCTTGAAGCAACGATTACAAGATTTAATTAAAAGTATTCGACAGTATATTGGCGTTTATTTTAAAGGCATTATGGTTTTTACCGTGCTGTCGGGCCCTTTAGGTTTTTTAATAGGTTTTGGTACAGAAAGAGATAGTTCGGTCGTATGGAATAGCCTAGAGCGATATTGGAATAGTTTAGCAAATCCAATGTGGATGGTGGTTACGATGGGGATTATTTATCTATTGATTGTTGGTATCAATTATTTAATTACACGTTGGTGGATTCAAAAATTGTATGGAAGGTATCTAGTGGATTTAGAAGGCTGTCTAGAAGAACTAGAGGAAAATGATGAACTTTTAATTTCATAAAATACTTAATTTAATAGCTACAATTACATGAATAATTTTTGGGATATATGAGATATATAAGTCTACTATAATGCCTATAAATATTCCTATGTTTTTGATAATCAGGTTTTTGGATAGAATAATTAACGAAAAATAACTAATCACCAGATTACTAGCCACAAATCACTACTATTATCCTTAACAAAAAATTCATATTCACCTATTGTAAGTCCATGATTTTCCCCGTAATATTGCACCTGTTAAAAATATATAAAATATGACAGGAACACTTTATGTTCGCCTTTCTCAATATTGTAGTTCCTTAGAGGAAGAGTTTAATTCCATCCCGAAAACAAGACAAGGAGATTTATTAAAATTGAGCCATTATCTAAAACAGAAATGGTCACAGCATATAGCCCCAAAAATTATTGTTATCTGCACACATAATTCAAGACGAAGTCATTTGGGGCAATTATGGTTAGCTACGGGAGCGGCGTATTATGGTTTGGGGAAGATTGAAACCTATTCTGGAGGAACGGAAGCGACTGCATTTAACCCTCGTGCTGTTGCTGCGGCTCAACGAGCTGGTTTTCAAATTTCTACCAATGATGAAACTGTTTCAAATCCTCAATATCAAATTACATGGCAAGACGACATGACGCCCTATGTTGCCTTTTCTACTCGATTTGATACACCTCCAAATCCCACTGAAAACTTTGGGGCGATTATGGTCTGTACAAGTGCAGATGAAGCCTGTCCTTATGTACCTGGTGCAGATTTTAGAATTGCCTTACCTTTCAACGATCCAAAAGCGTATGATGGTACAGATTTAGAATCCGCAAAATATGATGAAGCTTGTCGATTGATAGGGCGAGAAATGTTGTTTGTTTTGGCTAATGCAAAATAAGGAAATTAACCAAATCAAGGTATCAGATGCTTCTTTAAGCTTTTATTAGGGTAAACCTTTAAAACTATAATACTTACAGAAAGCATCCGATGCCTAGTCGTAATATTTCATCATCCAACGCTTAAACATCATAATTCAAACTAGGCGCTAACCATTTTTCCGCACTTTCTACCGTCCAACCTTTACGCTTCGCATAGTTTTCTACTTGATCCTTCGCAATTTGACCTAAACCAAAATACTTAGACTCAGGATGTGCATAGTAAAATCCACTAACTGAAGCGGCAGGATACATTGCCATGCTTTCCGTTAAGAAAATTCCCGTATTCGCCTTTACATCCAGTAATTCAAAAAGCGTTTCCTTTTGCGTATGTTCAGGACAAGCAGGATAGCCTGGTGCAGGACGAATACCTTTATATTTCTCTTGAATCAACTCTTCATTGCTCAATGCTTCATTACTTTGATATGCCCAAAACTCTTTACGGACTCGCTCGTGCATGCGCTCGGCAAAAGCTTCTGCAAATCTATCTGCCAGTGCTTTTAACATGATGGCATTATAGTCATCATGCGTTTGCTCAAATCGTTTGACATGTTCTTCAATACCAATTCCTGCCGTTACGGCAAATCCTCCGATGTAATCCTCTATGGCGGTTGACTTAGGAGCTATAAAGTCTGTCAAAGAGAAATTCGGTTGCCCCGGTGCTTTTTTACGTTGTTGACGGAGATTACGAACTAAGGTTTGCACTTCTGTACGCTCATCATTTGCATAAACTTCAATATCATCGTGATTAACGGCATTAGCTGGAAAAATCCCAATAACACCTTTGGCAGTTAGCCATTGTTGCTCTATGATTTGTGCCAGCATTTGCTGAGCATCTTTATATAATTTTTTAGCCTCATTTCCTACAATCTCATCTTCAAAAATTGCTGGAAACTTACCTTTCAATTGCCAAGAAGAGAAAAAGGGTGTCCAATCAATATATTGAGCCAATTCTTTTAAATCATAATTGTCAAAAACTTTGACACCTGTAAAAGTGGGTTGAGCAGGCGTATAGCCTTCCCAGTTCATGGATAATTTATTATTACGAGCCTGTGATAGTGTAATATATTTTTTATTAGATTTTCGATTACCTCTAAATTTTCGTACCCGTTCATAGTCTGCCTTTATATCTAAAATATAATCCGCTCGTTGTTCTTCGCTCAATAAGGTACTAGCTACGGTCACACTTCGGGAAGCATCTAATACGTGAATCGCAGGTCCAGAATATTGCGGTTCAATTTTTACCGCTGTATGCGTTTTAGAAGTTGTAGCCCCTCCAATCAATAATGGGATTTTAAAGCCTTGACGCTCCATTTCTTTAGCAACATAAACCATTTCGTCTAAAGATGGTGTAATCAAACCACTTAACCCAATAATATCCACATTGTGCAAACGAGCTTCTTTTAAAATTCGCTCCGCTCGAACCATCACGCCTAAGTCAATGATTTCAAAATTATTACAAGCTAATACGACCCCTACGATATTTTTACCAATATCGTGTACATCCCCTTTCACAGTAGCCATTAAGATTTTTCCTTTACTGCTGCCCGCACTGCCTTCTTTTTCAGCTTCAATAAAGGGTGTTAAATACGCTACGGATTGCTTCATCACCCTAGCACTTTTCACTACCTGTGGTAAAAACATTTTACCTTCTCCAAATAAATCTCCTACGATATTCATTCCATCCATCAAAGGACCTTCTATAACTTGAAGTGGTGATGGATACTTTTGACGAGCTTCTTCTGTATCTTCTACAATAAAATCAGTAATACCTCGAACGAGTGCATGAGACAGCCGTTTTTCGACTTCGTTTTCACGCCAACTCAAGTCTTTCTTACGCTTTTTACCTTTACCTTTTACCCGTTCTGCATATTCCGTCAAGGCATCCGTCGCATTTGGTGTTCTATTGAATAAAACATCTTCTACCAACGTCAATAGCTCTTTTGGAATATCTTGATACACCTCAATCATACCTGCATTGACAATCCCCATATCCATACCTGCTTTGATTGCATGGTATAAAAATGCAGAGTGCATGGCTTCTCGCACCACATTATTTCCTCTGAAGGAGAAAGATATATTACTCACTCCACCACTTACTTTTGCACCTGGACAAGTTTCTTTTATGGCTCGTGTAGCTTCTATAAAATTGATGGCGTATTCGTTGTGTTCTTCTATTCCAGTAGCAACAGCAAAAATATTGGGATCGAAAATGATGTCATAAGGGTTAAAACCTACTTCATCAACCAAAATATTATAAGCTCGTTGGCAGATTTCAACCTTCCGTTCCATCGTATCTGCTTGACCTTCTTCATCAAACGCCATAACGACGGCTGCTGCTCCAAAGCGTTTTACAATTTTAGCTTGACGCTTAAATTCTTCTACGCCTTCCTTCATGGAAATAGAATTGACAATTGCCTTTCCTTGCACACATTTTAATCCTGCCTCTATCACTTGAAATTTAGAAGAGTCAATCATAATTGGCAACTTCGCAATATCAGGCTCGGCAGCTATCAGATTTAGAAAAGTGACCATAGCCTCCTCAGAATCCAGCAACCCTTCATCCATATTAACATCAATCACTTGCGCTCCACCATCAACTTGATGTTGTGCGACGGAGAGTGCTTCTTCATAATCGCCAGACTTAATCAATCTTGCAAACTTTCGAGAACCTGTTACATTGGTACGCTCTCCGATATTCACAAAATTGGTATTCTCCCGAACCACCAAAGGCTCTAATCCACTAAATTGAGAATAAGGACGAATTTCAGGCAATCGACGGGGTTGAACTTTGGCAACAGTCTCCGCTATTTTAGCAATATGCTCAGGTGTAGAACCACAACATCCTCCTACGATATTGACAAATCCACTTTTGGCAAAATCTAAGATCAAGTTTGCCATTTCTTCTGCATCTTGATCGTATTCTCCAAATTCGTTGGGTAAACCAGCGTTCGGATAAGCACTAATATTGACATGAGCAATTTTGGATAATTCCTCTAAATATGGTCGCATATCTCTTGCTCCCAATGCACAATTTAATCCAATGCTAAATAAATCCATGTGGCTTACAGAAATCCAAAAAGCTTCTACGGTTTGCCCTGATAAGGTACGACCACTTGCATCCGTAATTGTACCCGATACCATAATTGGTAATTTTGTACCTGTATCTTCAAAACATTTATCAATGGCAAATAAAGCAGCCTTAGCATTCAGCGTATCAAAAATAGTTTCTACCAATAAAAGATCTACACCACCTTCAATCAATCCTTTGGCTTGTTCATAATACGCATTGACCAATTGATCAAAAGTAACGGCACGATATCCAGGATCATTTACATCAGGAGAAAGAGAAGCTGTTTTATTAGTAGGTCCAAAAGCACCGGCTACAAATCTAGGCTTCTTTGGTGTTTTGTTGGTGTATTCATCAGCAGCTTTTCGAGCAATTTTAGCTGCGGCTACATTCATTTCATACACCAAATGTTGCATATCATAATCTGCCTGCGAGAATTCATTGGCGTTAAAGGTGTTGGTTTCAATAATATCAACTCCAACATCTAAATAGGCTTTATGCACGGCTTCCACAATATGAGGTTGCGTAATATTTAAAACCTCATGATTTCCTTGTATGTCTAAGTGAAAATCAGCGAATCTTTCTTGACGAAAATCTGCTTCTGTTAATTGGTATTGTTGAAACATTGTTCCCATTGCTCCATCCAATACTAATATTCTTTCCTTGACTGCTTGTTGTAATTTATTGCTCATGTTATTATTATCCTTTAGAATAGAGAATAGAATATAGGTAATAATTGTAGAAGTCATCAGCAGACCCCCCTTTATAGTATCGATTTTTAAAATCCCTACACTCTATTTGTAATATTCAGTTCGCAAAAATACAAAGTCCAGTATTAATTTATTGTAAAATCTTAATTTCAATTATTCCTATTGTTATTTTATATCCTTTCCAAACAATTATCTGAAAGTAGATTAGTTTGTAAAAGAAGTTGAGTTTTATGTAGTTTTGCTCTTCAAAATACAAACACCAAAATCTATTTTTGCGTTGTGATTTGATCAAAATTGAACATTTAAAATCCAAAATTAACTATGAAGGTTACAGAATATTTTGAAAAAGCAGAGGGGCAAACTTTAATTTCATTTGAAGTCTTACCACCAGAAAAAGGGGTAAGTATCAAGGCTATTTTTGATACTTTAGATCCTTTGATGGAATTTAAACCTCCTTTCATTGATGTTACCTATCATAGAGAGGAATTTATTTATAAGCGTAGAGAAAGCGGTTATTATGAAAAAACGGCTATTCGTAAACGCCCTGGTACGGTTGGGATTTGTGCTGCAATTATGAATAAGTACGGCGTGGATGCTGTTCCTCATTTGATTTGTGGTGGCTTTAATATTGATGAAACAGAGAATGCTTTAATTGATCTTAATTTCTTAGGAATTGATAATGTGTTAGCATTAAGAGGGGATGCTCGAAAATTTGAAGGAAAATTTATACCAGAAGACGGAGGACATCATTATGCAGTTGATTTGGTGCATCAGATTAAAGATATGAATGAAGGACGTTATCTAGATAGCGATATTAAAAATGGTGAAAAAAGTGATTTTTGCATCGGTGTAGCAGGTTATCCAGAAAAGCATTTTGAGGCGGCAAATATGGATTTAGATATTAAATATTTGAAAGAAAAAATTGACGCAGGAGCAGATTATATTGTTACTCAAATGTTCTTTAATAATCAAAAATACTTTGATTTTGTTAAGCTTTGCCGAGAGAATGATATTAATGTTCCTATTATTCCAGGCTTGAAACCAATGACTAAAAAGTATCAACTGACTTCCTTGCCACGTATCTTTTCAATTGATTTACCCTCTGATTTGGTAAAGGCAATGACGAAAGCTAAAACTGCCGCTCAAAGAAAAAGAGTAGGTATTGAGTGGTGTACACAACAATCCAAAGAATTGAAAGCAGCAGGTGTTCCCTGTTTGCATTATTACACAATGGGAGATGTGCAGACCATTAAAAAAATTGCAAGTGCAGTGGCTTAGTGATAATAAAAGTTATAGGTAGATTCGTTTGAATATTATTCAAATACAATTCAAGAGGAGATTAAGTGTAATCTCCTCTTGTCATTTTTAAATTTATCATCATGCGAGGTATAGCTATTAGTTTTTTGTTATTGCTATTTTGTACGACCATTCAAGCACAATCTAAAAGAACACCTTATCATATAGATGCTCGGTTAAATTTACCAATTATTATTTCTAGCGGTATCGGTGTTGGATTGACCCGTTATTTTGTAAGAGATATTGAACCCTTAACGGCTACCGAAAGAGCCGCTTTAAATATTAGTGATTTATCTGGTTTTGATCAATCTGCTACAGAACGTTATTCTACCTCATTAACAACAGCTAGTGACTATGTACATTATGCGACCTTAGCTACACCACTTTTATTGTTGGCTTCTAATGAAGTCGGACGTCGAGAGTTAGGCCCTATTTTCCTATTGAGCGTTGAGTCTGTTTTATTAACTGATTTTTTTGTAGGGTTGGGAAAAGTAACCGTTGATAAGCCTCGTCCATATATGTACAATGTAAATGCTGAACTCACCGAGCAAATTTTAAAAGATAGAGATCATCGTTTATCTTTTTTCTCTCGGCCAACAGCATTAACCGCTACACTTAGTTTTGCTACGGCTCAAATGTATTCGGATTATCACCCTAAGTCCAAATACAAAGGTTATGTGTGGGTAGCAGCGGCTACTGTTCCTGCGGTAGTTGGATATATGCGATATGAATCAGGGCAAGAGTTTCCTAGTGATATTATTACGGGATATGCGGTTGGTGCTGCGGTTGGTTTTTTAGTGCCTTATCTTCATAAAAAAGCTAAAAAGTGGTTAAGAAAGTAGGGGCATGGTTGTATTGATATATTGTTTTATTGTTGAAAGCAAGAGGCAGGTTTGATGTCTGCTTTACAGAGAAAAACTTATTTACTTTCAAAAGAACTGTTCGTAATGACGCTATAATCTTCGACAGATTATTTTTCATCAATAAGACAATAAATCAGTAAAACA
>CAYLSF010000226.1:0-8402 GCA_964385675.1 uncultured Saprospiraceae bacterium | reverse complement strand
AAACAGATTGCTCTTACAGAGCATTCCAACTTTTTGTAATGGTTTTAAAATTTAAGATTCATCTTCTACTGAATAGTCACATTTAATGTTTAATTATATCATCCCAATTTACTTCATCATTGTGAGAGTGCGTAAACCCCATAGCTCTTTCTTCTGCAATGGTATTTACATCCCTATAAGCGATAATATACGTTTTACGCCAGTGTGTAGAAAGATTCCCTCCTGAGCCATGGACAATTCTTTCATCATGTATGGTAATACTTCCTCTTTTGACAGGAAGATAGACTATTTTATCATCGGGGCGAGCTTCGATGACAAGTGTGTGTGAATCGTCTCTATTGATCCCGCTCTCCCCTATTTGATTGCCATAATCTTTAGGTTTATGCGTTCTAAGTTCAGGCTCTTTATTACTGCCTGGAATCAAATATAAACAACCATTTACCACATCTGCATCATTTAACGCCAATGAAAAAGTAGCCGTCCAAGTGTTTTTTGTTTTAGGCCAATACCCTAGGTCTTGGTGCATCGCAAATTCGGCTTTTTCTTTGGAGGGCTTCTTGGCTAAAAATTGTTCATAATCAATCGCCGCTTTTCCATTTTGATATAACTGATCGGCAATACCTTGAGCAATCTGCTGGAAGATATTATTCGCAAATTCTTCCCGATAAAAACTAGGCAACATCGCATTGACCAATCGAAATTCTTCAACCGGTGTTCCATAAGGTTGAGACATATCACAAAAATCCTTTGCCATCCTATCTTTTTCATTCCCCATAATGAAATGCTCAAACCAAGGATCTAAAGTTTGCATTTCCTCTTCCGTCAGCACATCATTCAAAATTAGATAGCCTTGTTCTTGAAATTGTTTAATCTCTGATGCCTCTACCTGATAATGATTACCATTTCGTCTATGTTGACCAGATAGAGGATTGTACATTTTTTCCATTTAACAAAAATATTAAATTAGCAGAAGAGTTTTCATATTCACTCCTTTTATAGATTCTTAATTCGCCTTACTAGCTTTTCAAGTTCTTCAATAGAATAGTAATTTTCTGTGATTTCACTCAAATAGTAATTTTCATTTTTCGACTCAGAAAAATCTTTATTTGACCCACTCAAAGAAAGCGTAACGCCCTTTGCCTTTACTCGTTTTACATCATTGACTATAGTTTCTTCATTAATTTTATCATCAATCAATATGGGTAACACTTCAGTATATTCAAGAATACTTTCTAGCAATGTGTCAGATGTATTTGCTTGTTTTAGTCCATCGTCTTCTCCTGATTGAATGTAAAATTCTGACTGTGTATTTACGGTATCAAAGCTCATCTCAATATACTCTACATGCTTTATAGAATTAATTGCTGCTTTATCAAAGAGTATAGGGGTATCATATCCGACTCCATTCCCAAAAATAATAGATGGAATACCATTTATAGCATTGTAAGCGTTTAGATATTCTTTTTCCTCTTTTGTTAATTGCTCTGTTTTAAGGTGAAAGGATACGTAATAATTTAAATAATCAGGTTCAATTTCTTTAATTGCGTACTTAATGATGTCAAGTAGGTTTGTCGTTTGATGAATATGTACGCTAATTTTCGTTTTTCGCTCAGTTGATTTTATGATACTTATCACTTCTTCTACACTTAATGACCTACTGTCATATTGATTGACTTCTTGTTCTTTAGACAATCTATTGATGCTAAAGCCGATAATATCAACCTTCAAGTTTTGTAATAATTTATATTCAAAATCTGAATTTACTCTATTGACCTTTACTATCATCTGATTTATGAATTTAGAAATGATGCGACCAATAATCTATTTTGCTGCAATAACTTCATGCTCAAGAAAGGCTATCATTTGGGATGCTTTATTCAATACTTTTAATACTATTCCATTTTTATCCACTATCAAATGCGTTGGGTAGATTTGGTAGTTTAGTTTGTCCTCAATAAAGCTCTTTTGATTTGGAATGACTTTATATTCAAATTTTTTCTTTTGTAAGAATTTTTCCAAATCTGAGTTCGTGTTTATGGCAAGGCTTACAAAAATGATATCCTTTCTTTGTTTATACTTTTCCACGAGTTCGTTCAATTCAGGGAATTCTGCTACACACGCTTTGCAGTTAATAAACCATGTTTTAAGAATGACGAATTTACCTTTTGTATTGTCATTGGTATATCTTTTTCCCTCCAAGTCTATAAACTCAAATTCAGGAAGTGCAGCCCCTTCCATTTCCAAATATTGAAGGTTGGTTAAGGATTCATTTTTAATAGTTGACCCAATATCTTTATTTGCTTTTGCATCCAATTTAAAAAGTTGGTACAACTCAATGCCTTTATCCGACTTCAATTTCAACGGAATATAGTTTTCAGTCACTAATTTTTCCAAAAATTGTTTTTTCCCAATCGTATCAGACGCTTCGTTTAATCCAATAAAATTAGAGGATAATGAAATATTACGACTTTGATATGCCCACCATTTCGTAAAATCGAATTGGAGTTCATTGGCATCTATTTTGGGTTCTAGGCTTTCCAGATTTTGGGAAGATAAAGGCTTTTCTGTTCCTTCATTTCCTTCACAAGATAATACTACGGTTGCTAGTAGGAATAATATAATTTTATTAGATATGCTCATTTTTATTGACTTTGTTGCAGGCAAATTCATGTAATTTCTCTATTGGATTAATTTCTTTAGTTCTTACTTATCAGGTAGTTTAAAATCATACAAAAAACTAGAATACTCTATCAGAGCAATTTGTTTATAACAAGAAATAGAAATGAAACCTTGCGTTCTATAGGAACAGTCTTGCTGATAACCGAATAAGACTGTTCTTATGAAACGCTATCTAATATCTGATCATCATTTACTATGGCGAAAGCATTCATACCAAACTAGAAGTTACTGTTATTATTGGTAGCAAGCTTTTTTTATTTAATTTTCATTGTGGCTAATCTCACTAATTAATCTTATTTCCGTGATAATATTAGTATCGTAACCTTTCTCAATATTTTCCAAACCTTTTACTATTTTTCGTCCAATATAAGAATATTCCCAAAGCTCATTATTATTTTCTCCGCAAACTAAATAATTTGTTTTCGCTGTAACTTCATCTTCATATATACCTCCAAGTTCAGTGATCTTTTCCATTACAATACTTTTATCCATCCTTTTTAATTGACCAGTTATACAGAATATTTTTTGATCAAATTTTACCCTTATCCAATGCTTACTCACCTCATTAATTGTCCTTAGTTTTGGTTTCTTTGATATATCTTTCTCAATTCCTTTAATTGATGGTTCAACAAACTCATTAAAACTCTTTCTAAAATAGCATCTAGTTAAATAATCCATTTTCTCATCTTGTATCACATCCTCTAAAAGCCAAAAATACATATCATAAGGATACATTTTAGCGAGTTTTCTATTATCATAACACCAATTTTTGAGCTTATTGACTTCATCTTGATATATGAAAACACTTATTCCTTCTCCATCACTACGATTTGCTAGGCTTTCATAAAGAATTTCTGCTAATCGACTTATTTCCCTTATGAATACTTCATCTTTTTCATAAAGAGCTGGTATTTTATTTAAAATCCATTTTATCTCTTTAATCGCTAAATCAAAACTCTTATGATTACGCTTACAAGTGAAAAGATAATTTAGAATTTCATAGTATGGATTTGTATTGGAGATGTAATCATTTCTAATCTTCCATCCAGTCAATTGTTTAAAAAACTCATCAACTAAGATTTCATCAATTGAAACTTGCTCAACTAGTTTTTTAAGTTCTTCAACTTGAGAAAACAAATATTCATTAAACATTACTTTGTTGTGATCATCAATATACCATACTTTCATATTTCAGTTTTTCTGAACTCTTGACTTTTATGATTTTGCGTTTAAACATCTCATAAATTCCTAATTAGAGAACTTTACTATTTTAGAACTATTGTATTTTAGCATTTATTAGTCACAACATTTAATACTTTACAAACTTACTATCGTTCTCTTACAAAAGTAATATTTTCTACACCACTATTTGATACTGAAAATTCAATAACTTCACCTGACTTATTTTGTTTAAATCGCATTTCTGAAAAGTTTCGGTTACTAGAACTAAAATACGCCTCATTGATTGGAGTAACTTTTATATCCTCTAATCGGGGATGGGTGAGGTACAACTTATTATCCCTTTCTATCAAGCCATATTTCGTTTTTAATTCATCACTATAATAAGTTCCTAAATAATCTAAAGGATTTACCTTATTGACTTTGTTATAATAAATCCACATGATATCTGGAATTCTAAAGTCCAATATAGGTTCTTGATAATCATTTTCCTTAAAATTGACAGAGATGTCATAAGGTGTTCCTATAATTTTAAAATTACTTTTTCCAATAGGATGTAACTTGATTGCATCAGATGAAATACCTCCTTTAAAGTAGAGGGTATCATTTTTTAGTTTAATTTCTACATACTCTTGTGTTTCATAATCAAAATAGGAGCCTTCAAATTTTTTCATTTCATGATTAGAAAGGGGGATAAAGATATTTTCATCATAGGGAAACGCTTGACTGGGTAAAGCAGTATCTTTATTTTTTAGATATTTATCTTGTAAAAAATAGTCAATGAGTTTATATATTTCATCGTAAGCATTGATGTAAGCGGCATTGGCAAAAAGCATAAATTGATAGTTAAGGTCAGGAAATCTAGCAAAATAACAGCGATAACCTGCATCAGAACCTGAGTGATAAATCATTTTAAGCCCTTTGTATTCTTTTACAAACTGACCTTTTGCATAGCTTGAAATCGTTCCATCATTCTTTTTCGCCTTCTCATTCATAGATTTAAAAATCTCTTTACTGCCAATGTCTATTTTATGGAAATTCATTGCCCATTTATTCATATCTGCAACGGTTGTAAATAAACTTGTAGGCCCAACCGTCGCAAAATTTAAATTACTCTTTTTAAGTTTCCCATTAACTCTTTTGTAGGAATAAGCTCTATTATTGACCAGTTCTTCATGATCATTATAAAAAAAGCTATCGCCCATTTGCAAAGGGTCAAATATGCTTTGTTTGGCATACTCCTCAAATGGCATTTTTGTAAGTCTTTCTATGATAATCGCTAATAAGGTATATCCTGAATTGGAATAGCGAAATTTATCACCAGGTGCAAAGTTTAGTTTGTTTTGATTTGTGATAAGTTTAAAAACTTGCTCCGTTTTAATCACATCGTCTAGTCGCCAGCCTGCCATTTCCAATAATCGCCATTGATCTCTTATTCCGCTAGAATGCGTCAGTAAATGATTAATCGTAATGACCTTATCATAATTGGGTAATTCAGGAATATAATTACGTACATCATCAGTAATAGACAATAAACCTTCTGTTTCAAGTTTCAGAATCATAAAGGCAGTGAATTGTTTTGATAACGAAGCAACGTGAAATTTAGTTTTTTCTGTAATAGGGGTTTCATATTCCAAATTCGCCAGACCAAATCCTTTTTGGTAAACCACCTTACCATCCTTAACGACAGAAACGGCAATACCAGGCAAATCACTTGTATTGTATTTTTTATAAATTGCATCTACCTCATTGTGATTTTGAGCATAGGTAAGTTGAAAGGATGCGATAAAGAGGAATAGCACTTTTGCAGTAAGAATAGCAAATTTCTTAGCGAAAAAATTCTTCGAGCGTTTTAAAAATTGAGTAGTTGCCATACTAAAGATTTAACCTATTAAATATTGTATCTCGCTGTAAAGACGGGAGGTATTTCCTTTTGTTACAAAGCAATCCTTGATTTATGTTAAATCGTAAGGTTTAATAGTCAATTGGTATGGTAAGCGAGGTTATACTTTTAACGGACAGATTTAAAGGAGGGTATTATGACTAATGTTGTAGTGACTGATGCTATAGACATCAGTCGCTACAACTAGCCAACTAAACGATTTAGTAATGGGTCGAACTAGTAAATATATAGTGATGACTTAATGTTAATCAGTATATAAAAATCACTTAGACCTCAAAACAAACTTCATTTTACCCCTCCAAAGAACTCTTGAAAAGAAAAACGCTCTCCTTTATTTTTCTTCGCTCCTATCCGAAGCATTCCTGTTCTTGTTGCCTTCGGAAATTGTTCTTGCATATACGCTATCACTTCATCTGCTGTCTCTAAGGTGTCAATTGCGTGGTTAAATTTAGTGAGATAGTCTATCATGTAATCTAATGATGCTGGATTATCTGACTGTGTTGTATCTTTGTGTCCTCCAATTACAACTTTAGGCTTGTAAGCTTGCAATTGTTGGAGTGAAGCTATCCAATGTTCCCGTTCTTTATTATCTGTATCCATTGTCCATGGATGTACATTATTATAGACAATATCCCCAGCTATCATCGTCTCAATACAAGGAATGAAATAAGCTGTACTTGGAGATATATCGCCCGTCAAACTAGGAATAATTTGAATATCTTGTCCCTCTAATGAATAAGTTAAGGAAGTGTAAGACTCTGGAAGTAAAACCGTATCTGGAATCAAATTTTTATATAATTGCTTCATCGCAACAACTTGATGACGTGCGGTCTTTTGAGCATCCGCAACAACATCTGGATGGGCATAAAATTTAACTTCTGGAAATGCCTTCTTAAAAGTCATCAATCCAAAAAAATGATCAGAATGAGCATGCGTAATAAAAATGGCTTGTAGTTGCTTATCTAGCTTTTTTATAATCTCTACTACTTTTTGAGCTTCACTTTGTAGCAATTGAGCATCAAATAATATAGCATCCTTTTCTCCATAGGCAATCGTAGAAATAACGAAAAAGCCTAAATCGGAAGAAGAGAAAGTTTTGATATTGATTGTTGACATAAATCCAATTTTTTGTAAAAATAGCTGTTTTCTCTGTTAATCTATTAAACTAATTCTATATCAATTCTATTGTTATTTAAATCAATATCTATCCATTCCGTTGTATCTGAGTTTGGCACACAATCATTCATTGATGTTCCTTTTGCAAATCTCCTCAATGCGTGTTTCCCAAAATGGATTGTCAAATCGTATTTTTCTTGTCCACTTTTTCCAAGCCAAGCTACGGTTTCTATTAGCCGATTATCGTTTATCATCTTTTTTGATATTCTTTGTGAATCGATTCCATCACACCACCAACCTTTTAATTCCTTGATATTTGATTGCTCTAATGCCTCGATGATTTGATGGATTAGATAAAAACAAAATTCAATATTAAAGCTATTCCTTCCGATAAATTTATGTCTCCACACTTCAAACAAATCGCAATCTGCATGATGTTCTTTAGGATTGTTTTGGAGCAGTTCTGATTGAATTTCCTTTACCCTATTAAAATCTGAAATTAATCCATAACAATTTTGTTCTTGAGGTTTAAAAGTTTCATCAAAACCGCCACAATTCGTTAAAGCACTTATGGTTCCTCCTGCTTCTATTAAATCATAACCTATAAAATCAAAATCTCTTTCAAGTTGAATTTGTTTCGTTTTCTTAGGTTCTTTTACTACGGCTAGTAGGTTGAAATAATCCAAATGACTGGATTTTTCTTTAACATAATTTATGGATTTAAAAAAATCAGTAATTTGGTTTTCTGCAATTACGATTTCATCTATTTCTGTGTCAAAATTAGGTTTAAATACTAATTCATTTAATAAACCATCCAATGAAACCAATTCTTCTAATTGAGTCAATCTTGACCATTTGATATATTTTTCCCAACTGGAGTCATCATATTCCCTATCAAATATATTTCTTGCCGTAAACCACAATTTAACATCATTTCTCGCCATTTACTTTCTTTTTGCTTATAGTCAACGTAACAACAGCAACTTTTTGCGGGACACTAGTTATACATTTGCGATTGCCATCCTGCGTACAGCCCTATTTATTGGCAGCAGATTTTCTTTTTTAATTAATACATTGTATTGGGATTAGCTGATTCTTTCGGTATTTGTTGAATGGAGTCCCAATGCTCGCAGATTTTTCCATTCTCATCAAATCGAAAAAAGTCCATAGTAACATACTGGTCATTGTCTGGCCAAATTTGATGCGTATGTAATGCAACCATTTCTCCTTCTGCAATGCACCTTACAAATTCAATAGATTTCTTAGGATACTCTACTTGCATCCGTTCAAAATATTCAATAAAGCCCAAAACTCCATCTGCTACGTCAGGGTTGTGTTGAATATACTGATCACCAACGTAAAGCTGTACAGCTTTCTTCGGATTTCCCTCGTAAGCTGTTCTGTAAAATGCGATGGCATTCTTCTTATTTTTTTCTAAATTCATATTTTGTTTAAAATTATTACCAACGTTTGACGCAGCAACTACGGCTAAGCATTTATGCCAAACTGGAAGCTACTGCTATTG
>CAYLSF010000225.1:0-8416 GCA_964385675.1 uncultured Saprospiraceae bacterium | reverse complement strand
ATAAAAAAAACCTTTTTTTGAGCACCTTCTTATTTAAGCCTTTTTAACATAAAAATCAAGATCTAATCCAAAAAACTTGTAACTTTTTTTTTTAACGCCTCGTATCTTATATAAGTTGTAATATTAATCAATATCGTTATGTAAATAATGAACATATTGAAACACAAGCAAAATCCTTAATTATTAGATCGACTAATCAAATTATTGAGAGCAAGATTTAGCGAGATTTCATCCTAATTTAAAGAAGTTTATGAGGCAGTTAAAAATTACAAATAAGATTACTACACGCGAAAGTTTAGCGTTAGATAAATATTTAAATGATATTGGCAAAATCACCATGCTTAATGCAGATGAAGAAGCGGAGATGGCAAGAAGAATTAAGGCAGGCGATCAAGATGCTTTAGAGCGTTTAACAAAAGCCAACCTCAGATTTGTGGTATCTGTAGCGAAACAATACCAAAATCAAGGTCTTTCCCTAAGTGACTTAATTAATGAAGGTAATGTAGGTTTGATGAAAGCGGCAAAACGTTTTGATGAAACCAAAGGATTCAAATTCATCTCTTATGCAGTATGGTGGATTCGTCAGTCCATTCTTCAAGCTATTGTTGAATATTCCAGAATCGTTCGCCTTCCTCTAAATAAAGTAGGTTCTTACAACAAAGTAAATGAGGCATATCTTTCTTTCATTCAAGAATTTGAAAGAGAACCGACTCATGAGGAATTGGGTGAATTGCTAAATATGACGCCAAAAGAAATTGCTAATATGCTTAAAGGCGGTGGTAAACACCTTTCTTTTGACGCGCCTATTAAAGGTGAAGATGGTGATGCAACTATGCTTGATTTGATGGGGAATTTAAATGATAAATCTCCTGATCATGATTTGATGGCACAATCCTTAAAAGAAGAAGTTAGAGAAGGTTTACAAATTCTATCACCTAGAGAAGTTGAGGTATTGAGTAGTTATTATGGATTGGATGGAAGAAAGTCTTTGACACTAGAGGAAATAGGGGAATTGTATAATTTGACAAGAGAACGTGTCCGTCAAATCAAAGAAAGAGCCATTAGAAGATTACGTAAAGCGTATAATAGAAATAATTTAAAATCTTACTTAGGATAATTTTAACATACTGTTTAATTTTATTTTAAGCCTTTTTCGTCCTAATATAATCCGCCTTACCAAAGGCGGATTTTTTTATTTTAAACTGTTTGTTGCCTATATTTGCCCAATGAATTTTTTAGCACACGCTTTTCTTTCTCCTAATGATGATGAATGGATGGTTGGAAACCTTCTTGGGGACTTTGTGAAAGGAAGAAAGCAATTAGATCAACTTCCCCAAAATATTCAAAAAGGCGTTCTACTACATCGAAAAATTGATGAATTTACGGATACACACCCTTTAGTAAAAAAAGGTGTACAGCGACTAAGACCTCATCATGATCGTTATGCGGCTGTAGTGATTGATATTCTGTATGATTATTTCTTAGCTAAAAACTGGTCAACATATAGTTCTATTTCAATCAATGATTTTTCTCAATCTGTTTATAAAGCCTTAGAACCACAATTGATCCATTTTCCACCTAAAGTTATCCGTCAGTTTCAAACGATGATCAATAGCAATTGGCTCGTTCAATATCAAGATACAGAACGTTTACAGTGGGTATTTGAACGATTGGAGAAAAGAGTACGGTTTGAAGCGAATTTTAAAAATGCCGTCCGAAATATGCAGCACTCAGAAGCTGCTTTCGATGAAGAGTTCAATGGCTTCTTTCCAGCTGTCCTTAACTTTAAACATCAACAGTTACGCTACCTTGAAAAACCTGCGTAGCAGGCCCACAAAGCCATACATTCTTAAATCCTTTTCCATTTGGGCTAAATCGTACTTCTAGGTTTCCACCTTTAGTTTGAATCGGTATTTTTGTTGCTTTCTCATTTTTACAATAATGAGCGATAGCCGCAGCCGTTACCCCCGTTCCACAGCTCAAGGTCTCCCCTTCTACCCCTCTTTCATAAGTAGCTACGCTAATTCCATTTTGGCGTTCTTCTACAAAATTGATATTTATCCCCTCTTTCTTGTAAGACGGACTATACCGTATAGCTTTTCCTCTATTATAGACATCTACTGAGTTTACATTAGAAACAAATTCAATATAGTGTGGAGACCCCGTATTTAACACATAATTTCCTTTTTCGCCTTGTTCAACAGACTTTACATCTCCCATCTTCAAATCTACCCAGCCATCTTTACGAACAATTCCCTCATGTCCACCATCAATTGCCAAAAACGAAGTAATAGTATCAATAACCCCTAAAAACTTCGCAAAAGCTACAATGCAGCGGCCTCCATTGCCACACATGGTACTTTCATTTCCATCAGAATTAAAATATACCATTTCAAAGTCGTATCCTTCTACGTTTTGAAGCAAAATGAGTCCATCGGCACCAATTCCAAATCGTCTATCACAAAGCTGTTTAATAATAGCCGTATGTGACCGATTCAACTTTTCCTCACGATTATCTATAATAACAAAATCGTTTCCTGTTCCCTGATATTTATAAAATTCAATCTGCATTTTTCGCATTACTTTATTACTTGTCACTTATTACCTATTACTTATGACCTATCACTTACTACTTGTTGTATCTATTCTAGATTTTATGTGTTCTTCCATCATAGGAAATGGATCACTATCACTAACATCTATTATTCCATTATAATGACCATAGGCTATCAATGCCATCATAGCTAATAACAACACTAAACCACCTAAAGATACTTTCCAGCCCCAAATATTTCCCATATATGGGTTTCCTTCTTCCTTTGATTCTTGATTTTGGTTTTCCATATATCTTGATTTTTTGAATATGCAAAGGTAAAGAAAAATTATGAACGGGTCATGGTAGGCGGTAGTCAGTTGGCGAACAGACTCCTTATCCCTATATTTGCCACATAAAAAAATAGAATATTTACTTATGGAAGTTACTAGATGACCAGTTAAAACTATCCTGTTCATCTTGTAAATCCTGTCTAATAAATCACTTATGCCATTCCTATCCTCCTCAACTTACCAACCGCCTTATGGTATCACGAATTGTCATTTGCAGACTATTTTGCCTTCTATGTTTCGTAAAGTAAAGGTTAAACCTTACGAACGAGAACGCATCAACACACCTGATGATGATTTTATTGATTTGGATTGGTTGACACAAAATAAAGCGAACAAGGTCGTCATTGTCTGTCATGGATTAGAAGGGGATGCTCATAGACCTTATGTAAAGGGAATGGCTCGTATTTTCTATCAAAATGGTTGGACGGCTTGTGGGTATAATTATAGAGGATGTAGTGGCGAAAACAATAAACAAATCAGAGGATATCATAGTGGGGCAACGGATGACTTACAATTGGTTATTAATCACGTTCTGGAAAAAGGGTTTACAGAAATCGTATTAGTTGGTTTCAGCTTAGGTGGAAATTTAGTTTTAAAATATGTTGGCGAACAAAGCTCAAATATTCATCCTGCTATCAAAAAAGTAGTTGCCTTTGCAGCACCTTGTGAATTAGCAAAAAGTGGGGCATTTATTCATAAACCAAGTAATTGGATTTATCTAAGGCGATTTATGCGTAAACTGCGTAAAAAAGTTAGATTTAAAAAAGCACAACTCATTGAAGCAGGTGTTGACTATGATACACTGAGTAAGGCAAAAACTTTTCCAGCCTTCGATGATATTTTTACTGGACCTGTACATGGTTTTAAAGATGCAATGGATTATTATACTAAGTGTAGTGCCAAGCAATTTTTACCCCATATCAAAATTCCGACTTTGTTAGTCAGTGCTGAAGATGATCCTTTTTTAAGTCCAGAGTGTTTTCCAATAGAAGAAGCTAAACAGAGTGATTTTTTTCATTTTGAAATGCCAAAACATGGCGGTCACATGGGTTTTCTGACATTTGGACAAAATGGACACTTTTGGTCTGATTTAAGAGCTTTAAAATTTGTACAAGATGAACAATAATCAAATTATTCAACAGACGAAAAATTGGATTAAAGATATTGTAATTGGATTAAATTTCTGTCCGTTTGCTAATACACCTTTTCGGCAAAATACTATTCGATATCAGGTAAGTGCTGCCAACACAGAAGCAGAACTTTTACAAGATATTTTACAAGAACTCAACTTATTGATTCAAAATCCAAAAATTGAAACAACTTTATTAATTCATCCTACTGTATTGACGGATTTTATAGATTATAATGACTTCCTTTATATTACTGATCAAATACTAGAACAGGCTGACTTAGAAGGAATTATTCAAATTGCTAGTTTCCATCCAGATTACTGTTTTGATGATACTGAGCCAACGGATCGAGAAAATTATACCAATCGTTCTCCTTATCCAATGCTTCACTTTTTAAGGGAAGCTAGTGTAGAATTAGCTACTACAACACATCCAAATGTAGATGACATTCCCAGTAACAATATCGAAACCTTACAACAATTATCAGAAAATGATTTTCAAAAGTATTTTGGAAGCGATAGAATTTAATTGTTAAAAAAATCAAATAAATTTTGTAATTCTAAAAATAATATGCACTTTTGCTTTCGTATTAGCAATAAAAACATTGCTTCTTTAACAATTTCTTAAATTAGAAAAATTCATATAATGATCTCACGCTGGTATTTTGGTTACTTTTTTTACTTTAGAAATGTACTGACTGTTCGGTAACATCGCGTGATTCATTTTGGTATACAAAAAAGCGTTCCGAGCAGTAAAGCTCGGAACGCTTTTTTTTTGAAGTAAACTTAACAGATTCTATCATAAAGTCGACTATCGTCGATTATCAAAAAAAATACAATGGAAGTTGCGTATTCTGTTACTGATAATCTTACAAACACCGCTATCAAAACACCGATAGCAATTCAAGGCGTAGAAGGTTCTTATCATCACATAGCCGCTCGAAAATATTTTGGAGCAGACATTGATTTAGTAAAGTGTGATAGGTTTGAAGGATTGTTTAGCGCCTTAGAACAGGATGAAGCTAAGTTTGCAGTGATGGCTATTGAGAATACGGTAGCAGGTACGATTTTACCAAATTATGCTTTATTGAGAGAATCCAATTACAGAATTATTGGCGAGGTCTATTTACCAATTGAGCATCAATTGTTGTGTATAAAAGGGCAAAGTATTTTACAAATGCAGGAGGTTCGTTCGCATCCGATGGCGTTGCTGCAATGTGGTCGTTTTTTCAAGCAGTTTCCAAAAATGAAATTGGTGGAACAAGTTGACACGGCATTGAGTGCAAAAGAATTAAGTAAAAATCCACAGATGGGTGTTGCCGTAGTTGCTAGTAAGTTAGCCGCTCAATTATTTGACTTACAAATACTAAAAAGTAGCATTGAAGATAACAAAAGAAACTTTACGAGATTCTTGGTCTTAGAGGAAAAAACAGGGTTTAATTTAGAAAATCCAATTGCCAATAAAGCGTCTGTCTGTTTTCATTTAGGACACCGAGTGGGAAGTTTAGCCGGTATTTTGGCTTTTATTGCTGGCTTTAAATTAAACTTAACCAAAATTCAATCTTTGCCACTTGTCGGCAAAGAATGGGAATATTTTTTCCACTTAGATATGGAATTTGATGATTATGAAAATTTCATCGAAGCCATGGAGACTTTGAGAAATTTGACGAAAGACCTTCAAATTTTGGGGGAATATAAGAAAGGGGAAAGACCTTGAGAATTGAGAATTGAGTCCCGATAGCTATCGGGATGAGAATTGAGAATTTAAGTTGATATTATTTTTTTAGACAAAATATTCATTGATGGGTTTGGGTTTTGATACGATCATTCAAAATTTAAAATTCATTCATTCAAAATTAAACATCATGGAAATTATTCAGATTAAAGATTGGGGATTAGGGTTGGATACATCTCAACCTATCATTATTTCAGGACCTTGTAGTGCTGAAACAGAAGAACAAACCGTACAAACCTGTTTAGGAGTAGCCAAGCAAGGGGCTCATATTTTAAGAGCAGGAATTTGGAAACCTCGTACACGTCCTGGTTCATTTGAGGGTGTAGGAAGCGTTGGTTTACAGTGGATTAAGTCTGCTAGTCGTTTAACAGGACTACCAACTGTAGTAGAGGTTGCAAATGCTCGACATGTATATGAAGCGTTGAGAAATCATATTGATATTCTTTGGATAGGGGCTAGAACGACGGTCAATCCATTTTCTGTTCAAGAAATTGCGGATGCTTTAAAAGGTGTAGATATTCCCGTAATGATTAAAAATCCAATTAATCCAGATTTGAAATTATGGATGGGGGCTTTTGAGCGTTTTCAAAAAGTAGGTATCAATAAATTAGCGGCAATTCACCGTGGTTTTTCTACCTACCAAAAGACAGAATATCGTAACAAACCTCAGTGGGAATTACCGATTGAATTGCGTCGTCAAATTCCAAATATTGAATTAATCAATGATCCTTCTCACATTTGTGGTCGTAGAGATACCTTATTGAAAGTTTCTCAAAAAGCGATGGACTTGAATTTTGATGGTTTGATGATTGAGTCTCACATCACACCTGATGAAGCATGGAGTGATGCGGCACAACAAGTTACCCCAGAAAATTTAGGGGTTTTATTGCGTAGCCTAGTGGTTAGAAATACAGATTCTAGTAACCCATTATTCAATACGAAGTTGGATGAATTACGTCATTCTATTGATGAATTGGATGCTGAATTAATCCAAATTTTATCTAAAAGAATGGCAGTTGCGCGTGAAATTGGAGAATACAAAAAGGAAAATGACATTACCATTTTACAAATTGGACGTTGGAATGATGTATTTGAAAAACGTACTAAGTTGGTAACAGATAAAGGTTTATCTACCAAATTTGCTAAAGATTTATTACAAGGTATCCACAATGAATCTATCCGTCAGCAAACCGCTATAATGAATGGACAGGAGTTGGAGAAAGTGTAAGCGACGACAATCGACTCTCGACAATCGACTCTCGACAATCGACTTTCGATAGCTATCGGAACGACTTTCGGGTTTAAAATGGTGATTTAAAATAAATCCTCTTTATTTTCGCACTTTTTAATAACTATCGGGAGTCGAAAGTCGATTGTCAATAGTCGAAAGTCAAAAAAACAATGTTAACCGCTATTTCACCGATTGATGGACGTTATCAGAAAAAGACACAAGCGTTAAGCGATTATTGCTCAGAATATGCTTTGATTAAATACCGTATTCATACGGAGATTGAATATTTCATTGCTTTGTGTGAATTGCCTTTACCTCAACTGGCTGATTTTGATTCGGCACTTTTTCCTCAATTAAGGGCGATTGTTACCAATTTCACCGTTGAACAAGCGGAATCTATTAAAGCCATTGAACGAGTAACGAATCATGATGTAAAAGCGGTAGAGTATTTTATTAAAGAACAATTTGATCAACTCGGATTATCTGCTCATAAAGAGTTTATTCACTTTGCTTTGACCTCTCAAGACATTAATAATACTGCTGTTCCCTTATCGCTTAAACACGCGATGGAGCGTGTGCATATTCCGATGTTAGAGCAAATTATAGGAACATTAAGTGCTTTAGCTGAAGAATGGAAAGCAATTCCGATGTTAGCTAAAACGCATGGTCAGCCTGCTTCCCCTACCCTTTTAGGGAAAGAATTTGACGTTTTTGTTGCTAGACTAAAAGCTCAATTGAAACAAGTCAAAGCCATTCCTTATTCTGCTAAATTTGGTGGAGCAACGGGTAATTTTAATGCCCATCATGTTAGTTATCCTAATATTGACTGGATTGCTTTTGCTACAGATTTAGTGAATAATCGGTTAGGCTTACAACGCTCACATCCTACGACTCAGATAGAGCATTATGATAATTTAGCGGCTCTTTTTCATGGTATTAGTCGCCTTAATACTATTTTGATTGATATGTGTAGAGATATTTGGACGTATATTTCTATGGAATATTTCAAGCAAAAAGTCGTCAAAAATGAAGTGGGTTCATCTGCTATGCCACATAAAGTTAATCCTATTGACTTTGAAAATGCAGAAGGAAATCTAGGTATTGCCAATGCCATTTTGGGTCATTTAGCCAATAAATTACCGATTTCTCGCTTACAACGAGACTTGACAGACAGTACGGTTTTAAGAAATGTAGGCGTTCCATTAGGGCATACGATTATTGCGTTTCAATCCATTCAGAAAGGATTGGGTAAACTCTTATTAAATCCATCTAAACTTCATGAAGATTTAGAAAATAGTTGGATGGTGGTGGCAGAAGCGATTCAAAATATCTTACGCCGTGAAGGCTACGAACAACCTTACGAGGCTTTAAAAGCTTTAACGCGAGGAAAAGCTGTCATCACACAAGCTGATATGCATGAATTTATTGATAGTTT
>CAYLSF010000224.1:0-8456 GCA_964385675.1 uncultured Saprospiraceae bacterium | reverse complement strand
CCCTCTGAGATAATATGGGTAAATACATTTTCAAAGAAATAAATACTAAACGGAATAGCAGGGGCAAGTAGCATAAGTGCCAATAGGTATAAGGGATTAATAGTACTAAGTCCCATTGTGCTAGATTGAATATTATATTGAGCAAAGGTATCAGCATAGTCAATAGCTTCATGCCGCTTGCGATTCAACTCAATGGTAGTGCTTCGATTGAAAGTTAAGAGTACGACCCCAATCACAAATAAAAAAACACTAACGCTATACAATAGGGAATAAATATCTTCCATCCCTTTATCTAAGGAAGCTTGAAAATTACTTATGCACCCCATAAGAATGAAAAAGCCATAAAACCCGATAGCGTATTTAACCATTTTAGCACGGTAATAAAATCCTAATAGTATTGGGAAAATAATGACAAAAGCCGCTAACATAAACCCTTCAGAGCGATAAGGCTCTTCAAAAGCAATGAGTATTAAAAGAATAAAGGGCGATAGCCACATTAGCCCAAAGACTTGTGCAAAATTATATCGAGGTGTGATTAGTGTATTGTCATTCATAATTATTCCTCTACTTCTAGTACAGTATCGTAGTTATCCGAAATTGGATTTTTATAAAAGGAATTCAATTTCGGATGATAAACTAACAAAATCAATCTCCTCGCAAAAGGAAGCATAATAGGATAAAAGCTCACTAAAATAAAACGACTTAAAATAAGAGGTTTTATTGGTTGAATATTTTAATAGATGAAAACCTTTTTTAATAATTAAATCACCACAGGTTCAATGTGCGTACCTTCAGGTTCAGGCTTAGGATTTACCCAAATTTCATCATTAATAAGCCGAACATGATAGGTGGCTACTTTTTCTGTAAACGGAGGAGGAGATTGTCCATTATGTGCTAAATATTGATAACCATGCCATGGACAAGTAATGCAACCATCCACAAATTTCCCTTCGCTTAAAGGACCATTCTGATGTTTACAAAAGTTATTAATAGCAGATAATTTTCCTTCATATTTGAAAATAGCAATACTTTCGGTGTCAATATTAACCAGTTTTGCACGATTTTCAGGTATATCATGGATAGGGCAAACTTTAACAAATCCTTCTGAGGTCACTACTTTTTCTAGTTGTCCAATATTTCGCTGTTTCCAGCCTGCTATAAGATGTAAGCTAATCACTAATAACATTCCAATCCCTAAAATAACAACAATTCCAATTGATTTTTCTAATTGTACGACCCCTAGCATCACATGAAGTATCAAAAAGGCGTAAGCAACATAAACCATCATATGTAAACCTTTCCATACTGCGGGACTCAAATTTTTTAACCAAAAATCATGACTTGTAGCGGCCATTAGGAAAAGGATAATTAGAGCAAAAAAGCCTAAGGTTTGAAAGGGGAAATTTACCAATGAATCATACTGTTGATTCGCCGTAAAAATGGATAAAATTGGATTTTCATTCCCTAAAGAGTGAAAATTTAAGGTACTAAAAATTCCATGGATAGCTCCAAAAATAAACATTGTAACGCCTAAATGCCTACGATTATAGAGAATGGGTAAAAATCGTTTATCCAATCGACAGAGTGGACCAATTATCAAGATAACATGCAACATTAAAATGGCTAATGTCCCTGTTGCTCGAATGATAAGTGTTTCTTCCGTAATGGCTGGAAAAAACGTTAATGTCAGCCCAATAAATAAAACCAAATAAGCAATGATGCCTATTAGCATGATAAAGTCATATCGTTTTTTTTGTCTATTCCACAAGACCGTTTTATAAGTTGCACTCATTGATTTTAGTTATTGGTTATTGGAAGATTTAGTTGTTCTACAAAAATGGTTTCTCTATGTAGGGCATCATATAGGATAACATAAGGATGTATTGGTATATCCGTTTTATCGATTTTAAATTGATATTTAGTGGTATTATTTAAGTTCCCTAAAATTAACCCATTCTCTATAGTCTCATCTTTTGAAATATAAATAACATTTGATGGATTGGTTAAAGGCTCTTTTAAATAGAATTCTAGTGTTTGATAAGGTAAAATGGTATCACCTCTTGAATCCACATATTGTAACTTGAATTGTTCATTATCAATGAGAGGGGTAATGTCATAACCGCTATAGTCTTGATTAGGATTAGGTTTAAAAGTATAAGCTACAGAGGGCGGTATAACACTATAAGCTGCTACAAATAAAATCGGTAAAAAGAGTGCAATCCCTGTCCAAATATATCGATGTCGGTTTTGAAGTTTTAGATTCATGGTTGTTAGTACGACTTTCGATTATCGTCCCGATAGCTATCGGGATTCGACAATCGAAAATAATTTGAAAGAAGTAAATTATACTTTTTTTTGTTATGAAAATCTGAAATTACCATGTCTTACGCCACTTTCTCAATAAAACTGGCCAAAAGGCAATTGAACCAGGCAGTAATAGGAGCCGTAATCCCCACGAAATATCTTTAGCTCCATCATCAATTTTATCTATCCCTGTAAATATAAAGACTAGGGCAAATACGAACCCAATAGCTACATAAATGCCAAGTAAGGTCACTAAAAAGGATAGTATGGTATAAAGCATATTACTGTATTTTTAATTTCTTTTGAGCTACTTAAAAATTAATAGTTGAAAATTAACAATTAATAGGAGAGTTATGCAAAAAACACTCGATAAATTTGATATAAACCTAACACAATTAGCACGACCCCGATAATTTCGTTAATCCATTTATTGATAGTTGCTACTTTTTTGATTACCAATTTGCTGGCAAGAGCGAATAACATTAAGGTGGCTAAAGTACCTAAAGAGATACCTAATACAAAAATAGTAATGGGTAAATTTTCAAGGACTAACCAACCTTTTGCATGACCAATCGTTCCCCATGCAACCCAAAAGGGAATCGCTAAAGGATTGATAAGCGATAAAAGTAAGCCTCTACTAAAATCGGAGCTGGGTTCTTTTTGCTGCTCAGTAGGCTCATCTTGTTTGAAGAAATAGTATAAGCCTAACCCAAGAAATACAGGAATGACAAAAAGATTAATGTAATATGTTAAATCAGGATAGGTTGCTAAAACACTACTAAATTTGATAGCAATAAAAGCCTGTCCATATTCGACAAGACAAGCAGCTAATGCAAAATAAAAGGCTTGCCAAAGGCTTCTTTTCAAAGAAATATCAATAATCGTCAAATTCAAAACCCCTAATGGTAAAGAACCAATAAAACTAATGGTAAAACCGACCCAAAAATGATTGAATAACATATTGGCAATGTAGTTGACTTTGGGGATAAATTATAACTTTTACAATAAAAAAGTCAGTTAGGATACTTCCCAACTGACTTTGGTTTTTTATAAAAAAGATAAATTATTTCTTTTTAGAATCTTTAGGATCTTCCATTAAATTTAAGGTAATAGTGACCCCCGCAAAATAGAACCAATCATTAGTGTCAGGATTTCCACGTCTTCTTCCTGTTGCATCCTCTATTTCAATAGGTAAACCTGTAAATTCAGGTGTTCTATTAGATAGGGCAGCAGATAACGTTCCATAACTTTCTTCCAGTAAAACGGGATCGGGGTATAATCCACCAACATCATCTAGGTAGTCTGTGAAACTATATCGCATCCCCATCTCTAAAGCAATAGTAGTCGTATTACTAAGTGCAAGTTTAACACCTAAACCAAATGGAATGGCAAAAGCATATCTACTATATTGTGGATCAAAACCTGGTAATCCTTGTCCTTCTGTACTTAAAGGTTGTAGTTCCACTAAGGCTCCTTGATATTCTGTCTTAGGATTGAAATAAAAACCACTTATACCTAAATAGATATAAGGTGTAATTACATGAGAAGAAGGAAGCGTAAAACTATGAATGTTATACTCGGGGGTAATATGGAATTCAATAATTTGAGATTCAAAACTTAAATTTCTTTCTCTTAGAGCCTGACTTTCTGCATTAGCATCTGTACCAGATACATTTCCAAAATAAAGTCCTGCTTTCAGTGACAAATAATCCTTCAAATTATACCGACCAACAAATCCATAAGAAATTCCTATTTCTGTTGGTTCAATACTATTGTATGCTAGTTCCCCGCTATAGGTAGATAGTCCTAAAAATAAACCAGCTTCAATATTTTGGGCATTGCTCATGGTAGGGAGTAGTAATAATGCCACAAAAAAGTACATAAGTCTCATATCAAAAAATGATTTTGTTTTGAGTGAAATAATACGTTAATGCAAATACTATAATAGTAAACACGAGTAAGACCATCTTACAATCATGTTTATAAGATTTTAAAAAACTTGATATGACTAAGGTGAGTTATAAAGGTGCTATGTGCTACAAAGTGCTTGATTTTCTTTTTTCTGTAGTGTTCTTAATTTAATTCAAAATTACGATACCTTTTTACCTAAAGGTATTCTAAAATAGATTGATTAGTGTAATTTGAATTATTGTAAACTCATTAAAATGTGTAAAGCATATTTTAACTAAAAAATTATCGATTTCTACTGTTGACTAATCCATTATCTATAAAATTATAGGAAATAGTTACGCCAACTATCCAATACGTATCATTATTCTCACTATTACCCCGTTGGGTGCCTTCTGGTACGCTAACAGGATCTGTATTTAAAAATTCTCCAGTTCTATTGGCTAAATTCGCAGTTAGTTCATCTTTCTCTGTTAGTAGAATGGAACGAGGAACATAAACTGTACTAACATCATCTAAATAATCAGTCCTAGTGTAACGGACTCCAGCTTCAATCCCAATATTCCACAAATCATTTATAGCATATTTCAAGCCAAAACCTACTGGAAATGAAATAGTTGTTAAATTATATGGAGACTCATAACCAGAAATACCTTGTCCTTCTGTACCCAGCGGTTGTAATGCTACATATTCTCCTTGATATAATGTCTTAGGATTAAAATAAGTGACTGCAATGCCACCAAAAAAATAAGGACTAAATACTTTTTTTAAGTTATAGGGATCAAAACCGAATAGATTAATTTCAGCATTAGCTCCAAATTCTAAAATACTGGAACGAAAACTTAAATTGCGCTCTAGCCTCCAAATATCTCTTGTGGCGTTAGCATCATCACCAGAAATTGTTCCACCAGAAATGCCAAGTTTTAAGGTGACGTATTCCATAAAGTTATATCGTAAAAAACCACCATACGCTGCATGAATCTCTTTATAATCAAAAGAACGCACGACTAAATCACCTTGATACGTAGATAAGCCTGCATATAATCCCCCTTCCCAATTTTGAGCAAAAGTTAGAATTGAAATAGCCAAGCAAATATAAAGTGAGAGTAGTTTTTTTATCATATTGTGATAAGGTTTGATGTAAAACTAAAAAGGAGGAACCATAGTTCCTCCTTTTTAGGGTAATTAAATTCTATATTGTTTAGAAATTCGTAGGACAACCATATTTACTACCTCCAAATCCATCAAGGAAATTGTAAGAAATTGTAAATCCTGAAAATACATACCAATCTCTATTTTCACTCCCTCTTCTTGTTCCAGGTGTATTAATAGGTTCTGTTCCTAATAGTTCACCTTGTCTATTAGCTAAATTAGCAGCAATCACTCCTGTAGCATCAATGATATCCTGACGATCGGCATAAGTTGTACTGATATCATCTAAATAATCAGTAAATGTATAGCGCATAGAGGCTAAGAAGCCAACTGTCCAATATTCTGTAATAGCATATTTAACACCAAATCCCATGGGGATAGCTAACTGTGTTAGATTGTATAAGCTAGGACGCCCAGGTTGACCTTGCCCCTCTGTTGCAAGAGGTTGTAAGTCATACCATTGTCCATCTAACTGTGCTTGAGGATTAAAATTGTAGATAGATAATCCGACAAATACATAAGGAGACCAAATCCTATCATACGGATTGAATCCTAATATATTGAATTCTGGAATGACAGAAAATTCCGTGATATTTGAACGGAAGCTTAAATTTCTTGCCCGTTGTGCCTCATTATCTGCATTTGCATCTGAACCAGAAATTTGTCCTAAGTTTAGACCTCCTCTTACAGACACGTAGTCATTAATATTATAGCGAATAAATAATCCACCTGCAAGATTCGTTTCACTGTACTCTATATTACCCTCAGGAAGATCACCCATATAATTAGATCCTCCTAAAAATAACCCACCTTCCAAAAACTGAGCAGACATCGTAAGGGGTAACAAAACGATGACCATTAACACGATTTTTTTCATAAAATGATAATTAGTCTCTTGAAATAATGTTTGAATATAAATGTTTAAAGTTGCTTTTATTGAAGAATTGTAAGATGAAATTCAACGTTCCATGCTATAACGCACAAATGATTTTAAAAATTACCAATTAAGTGTTTTTTTTCATATTCATTATATATTTTTCAAAATACCTATTATTACAACGGCAATAAGAATCTATATGTTACGAATGTTCTGATGATTAAGAATACAGAAATTTTATTAATGCCTTACCATCCATTTTCTAATAAATGTCTCATATTTATTGTCGATTTCTAATATGTATTCTCCTCCTTCCAAATTTCTAGGTACTTCTATTGTCGTTTTCATTGTACCCACAGCAGTTACCTTTTTCTTGTACATTATCTCTCCATATTGTTTTAGTAAAATGGAAACTTTTTGAGATTTTGGACTCATCAGCGTAATATCAATCTTTCTGCCACTCAAATTTCCATCAATCTTTACATCCGTTAATCCCCAATGACTATCTAGTTTAATATGCTTAATACTACTAACTTCTTTCAAAATCCATTGATTAGGATCTAAAATAATGTTTTTGACAGGTTGTGTAAAACGTAAATACCAACTCTGTTCCAGTTTATTATTCCATACCGTAAAAATAGTATCTTTGTATTCTAATTCCGCTTTGAATTGAATAGGCATTGTGAAGAAAGAATGTATTCCTCTTTGTTGTGTTTGATATAAATCTAGTGTTACTATTTTTTCTCTTGGATCTTCATAAAATGAATAATTATAAGTAGGAAATGTTTCTCCAAAGACCCATTGGTCAAAGAAATATCCTAGTTCCTTACCACTAACTGTTTCACAAACTTTTTGGAAGTCTTGAATCGTCACATTTTTATATTTGTATTCTGGGGCATTTACAAAAGTTTTTAAACTTTTAAAGAATACTTCATTACCTAATATTCCCCGGAGTATATGTAAAACATAAGCTCCTTTGGAGTAGGTAATTCCTTTATAAACTTGAAAAGGATTCTTGGTTTCTTCTCCATACAAATTCCCCCCTTGATAATATTCATATTGTTTCATGAGTCTATTATAGGCTCGTTTGCCTTTATCATACTCTACCCAAAGAGCTTCTGCATAAGATGCAAATCCTTCATGTAGCCATACATGCTGCCAATTTTTACAAGAAATGCTATTGCCAAACCATGCATGAGCAATTTCATGTATTATAGTCATCCATCGCCCATTCTTAAAATTATTGACAATAGGAGAAGTTTGAGTTTCAACACCACTGTAGAAACCAATTTGAATGAGCCCAAACTTTTCTTTGGCGAATGGATATTCACCAAATCTTTCTGAAAAGAAGGCTAATACTTCAGGGATTTTATCAATATTCTTTTTCGATGCTTTATAGTCTTCTTCAAATACATAAAACTCTAAAGGATAGCCACCACCTTTTTTGTCACTAAAATGCGACTTAATTTTTTTGAAATTTGATATTGCTATAAAAACATAGCAAGGAGCAATAGGGTAACGATGACGCCATTTGAAAGTCTTTCTATTCCCTCTACGCTTCACTTCATATTCTAGTTTACCATTAGAAATGCCCAGTAAGGGTTGATGGTTAATGGTGGTGTCAGGTATAGTAATATCGACAAAAACGGAATCTGCTTTATCTCCAATGTCATCTTTGCAGGGAAACCATAAATGTGATAAGAAGGGAGTATTTAGAGTAGTAATTAAAGGTGCATCACCATGTCTTTCATAAACAAGCCCCTTGGTAATTCGTGAATCAGACTTGGTGACAGCTTTACCTTCATAAAATACTTTAACCCATGGTTTTTCATTAGGTTGTATAGGTCTAGTGAAGTTAATTTCAATAATGTCTTGATTATGAGAAAATTGTAATGGAGAACTTCCCTCAATTTTTTCAATAGTCAATTCATTCGTAAAATTTAAGTGTATAGTATTTGTAGGTATTTGTACTTTAAAGCGACACTCTGTGTTTCCTTTTATAAAAGGACGATTTATATCTACTTCTACATTAATTCTATAAAAATGTACATCAAATTTTGAGTTGATACGTTTAATGTTCTTATGTAGAGTATAGGGTGGTGGCTCTGTAGTGAAAGAGCAAAAGCTAAGCACAAATACCAAAATTACACTCATTGAAAAAGTTGTGATTTTGGTAATCATTGTAGGTTTTTTAATTGAATTGTTGTAGTTGATA
>CAYLSF010000223.1:0-8457 GCA_964385675.1 uncultured Saprospiraceae bacterium | reverse complement strand
TTAGTGGTTAGTGGTTAGTGGTTAGTGGTTAGTGGTTAGTGGTTAGTGGTTAGTGGTTTTTACGTGTAAAATGAAACTTTTTATGTTTCAAATAATTCACACTATTTTCAATAAGTCAATAAGTACCAACAGTCATCAATTCATACCAAAAATGATTTGCGAGTTATCAAACTTACTGATACCTTTGTCGAACCAGTTTTATACTAAAATTTAAAATCAAAGGGGAAACTCCCCCAATACAAATTATGCACTAAGCGGCAGTGGTTTTTTCGGAAACTAACTGCCGTTTATGATTTATCAAATGTAGGAATTGAACCAGAAAATTATCGGAATAAGAATACGTTGTAATCATTCGTAATTCGTAATTTTTAATTCCTAATTAATTAAAATGCTATGCAAAAGATTCTAACGCTTGGACTTGGAAAAGTCGGAAGTTTGGTGGGCGTTTTGCTTTCCAAACGTTTTGAAGTGACAGGTTTAGACAAACAGAAACCACATTATGACTATGAGTTACCGTTTAAAGTACTAGAAGGAGATGTAACGGATCAAGATTTTATGCTTGACTTGATGCGTGAACAAGATGCTGTAGTTTCCGCCTTACCTTATTTCCTCAATAAGCCCATTGCTCAAATGGCACATGACTTAGGGATTCATTATTTTGACTTAACGGAAGATGTAGAAACCACCAATTTTATTCGAGAATTAAGTCCGACATCTAAGGGAGTAATGGCACCGCAATGTGGATTAGCACCAGGGTTAATCGGAATTGTTGGGTCAGATTTGACCAAAGCTTTTACGAAGCTAAGGGATATTGAACTAAGAGTAGGAGCGTTACCTCGTTTTCCGAATGGATTATTGGCGTATTCTTTTACATGGTCGCCAGCAGGGGTGATTAATGAATATTTAAATGATGCGGAAGCTATTCATAATGGCGTACGAAAAATGGTACCTTCTTTAGATGGATTAGAATATATAAATATAGAAGGGCAAGAGTTTGAAGCCTTTACCACGTCAGGGGGATTAGGAACGATGTGTGAGACATTTGAAGGAAAAGTAGATACCTTAAATTATAAAACAATTCGCTATCCAGGGCATGGTCGTTTGATGCGTTTTTTGATGTATGAGTTAATCTTGAAAAAGGATAAGCAACTGTTGGAAGATATTCTAAAAGAAGCGAAACCGCCTGTGAAAGATGATGTGGTGTATGTGTATGCAGTCGTAGAAGGTTGGCAAGGGGAGAAGATTTTTAGAAATGAATATTACAGAGCATTTTATCCAATTGAAATTGACGGTCAACATTGGCGAGCCATTTCTTGGACAACTGCAGCGTCTATTGCTGCCGTTATAGAAATGGTTGCAGATGGTTCCTTACCCACATCAGGTTTTATCAAGCAAGAAGATATTCCTTTTGATGCCTTTTTGAAAACCCAAAATGGGTCATTTTTTGGATAAAATTTATATCGGTAGAGACGTTGCATTGTGACGTCTCTACATACACTTATATAGAAGTTGTTTAAAAACTCTTTAATAAACGCTTAGCAACTCATTGAAAGCCATACCGATAGCTATCGGTATCAGCTATTTTTATTCCCGTTCCCGATAGCTATCGGGATTGGCTTTAGCCTGCACTCAACTTGATTGGGTGAAAATAAAAATGAGCTTCGTCTTGATTATCAAGTAGTTACTAATTATTTTATCACGAATTATTAAACAACTTCATAATGTGAATTTGGAAGTATGAAGATATTGAAAACCTATTTGAGAGCGATACATCCATCAATTGATGAAGATATTTTAGAATTATATGTAAGTTGTTGGTCCGAAAAAAACTTTCCCAAAAAACAGATTATAACTGCAGAAGGGCAAACACAACGAGATCTTTATTTTGTGTTAGAAGGCATTCAAAAATCTTATTTTTTAAATGATGGAAAAGAATATGTAGTGGCTTTCACATATCCATCTTCATTCTCAGGAATCCCAGATTCTTTTTTTTCGCAGACGCCCTCAAAATATTATTTAGAAAGCATTACAGATACCAAAGTTTTAAAAATATCACACGAGAAACATATTGAATTATTGACAGAATACCGACCAATTGAAACGCTATTTAGAAAAGCAACAGAACAGATCCTTTTTGGGTTGCTACATCGTTATTACGAATTGATGGCATACAATATAGAAACTAGATTTAAAAGTTTTTTACAACGCAGCCCACATTTATTGAACCAAATACCTCATAAAGATCTAGCTGCTTATCTTAGAATTAATCCAACTAATTTTAGCAAACTATTGGGGAAAGTGAAAATCTTGGTATAGACCAACTTTTAGTATTTTAATGTCCTGCATTTTTGCATCAATTGTTAATTAAAAGAGAACAAAAATGCAAAAAATAGCAGCTACAGATTGGTTAGACAGGTCTATTTATCCTTTTACTTCTAGGTTTTTAAATACACCTAATGGAAAACTTCATTATATAGATGAAGGGCAGGGTGAGGTGATTTTATTCGTACATGGTACTCCTACATGGTCATTTATGTATCGAAACTACATTAAAATATTATCTAAAAACTACAGATGTATTGCATTAGATCATTTAGGATTTGGCTTATCTGATAAGCCAATGGATTTTATTGGAACACCTCAAGCTCATTCTAAAAATTTGAAAAAACTAATTGACACACTTCAATTAAAAAACATCACTTTAGTAGTACATGATTTTGGAGGACCGATTGGCTTATCTTATGCTATATCTAATCCTGCTCATATAAAACGAATTGTATTATTTAATACTTGGCTTTGGGAGACAAAGAAGGATAAAGATGCTCAAAAAATCAATAAAATCTTACATAGTTCATTGGGGAATTTTATATACTTAAACACTAATTTTTCGCCTAGTTTTTTATTGAAAAAAGCATTTCATAATAAACGATTCTTAACCAAAGAAATTCATCAACATTATAAAAAGCCTTTTCCAAATAAAAAAACTCGATATGGTTTATTGAAAATAGGTAAGTCATTGATTGGTTCATCTGATTGGTATCAAAGTCAGTGGGAGCAAATTCATACGATTAGTGATAAACCCTGTTTAATTTTATGGGGATTAAAGGATGACTTTATAAAACCACATAATTTAGAAAAATGGCGAAGTATATTTCAAAATCAAACTATCTATACCTTTGAGGCAGGTCATTTTGTACAAGAGGAGAAGTTTAAAGTAAGTATGAATAAAATGCAAAATTGGCTTGAAACGATGTATGTTAACTAAATCTTACTAATAAACTGCATAGAAATATAGATTTTTTGGAATTATGAAGAATATAAAAGATTATCTATTTTAGATTTGCTAATCTAATCTTTAAATTATTACATTATGATAGCAACAATAGTACACATTTGGGTAAAACCCGAACACAGGGACGCATTTATAGCTGCAACTACAATTAATCATCAAAATTCCATTCAAGAGGTGGGTAATTTACGATTTGACTTTATTGAAGATGCAGCAAATCCGAATAAATTTGTCTTGTATGAAGCGTATGAATCCGCCGAAGCTGCGGCAGCTCATAAGACAACGGAGCATTATTTAACATGGCGAAAAACCGTTGCAGATTGGATGGTACAACCTCGTCAGGGCGTTAAACACAACATTATCGCACCAATGGATAAAAATTTGTGGTAATTTCTATTTAGATGCGGGAATAGAGAGTAGAGAACGGAGATACTCTTATCTGTCGGTTTATTCCGTCTCTATTCTCTTCTCCCGATAGCTATCGGGACGCCTCTCTGTTCTTTAAAATTCATTTATGATACCGTCTTTTCACATTGCCAATACGCCACATATTCATTTTGGAGTTGGAAAAATTGAGCAATTACCGTCGTTGATTCAATCTTTTGGACAGCGAGTTTTAATTGTTACGGGTAACCATTCTTTTATTCAATCTGATCATTGGTCTAAATTACAGACACGATTACAAGACTTGAATATTGAATGGCAGACTTGGGCAATTACGGGTGAACCTTCTCCTGAAATGATTGATGGTTGTGTTAAAAAATATGGTGCAGCAGATATTCAATTAGTCATAGCGATAGGAGGGGGAAGCGTTGTAGATGCTGGAAAGGCAATTGCTGCCATGTTACATTTAACGGATTCGATTCAAGATTACTTAGAAGGGGTGGGTACTAAAAAGCATGATGGTCAGACCTTACCGTTTATCGCTGTGCCGACTACAGCAGGTACAGGAAGTGAAGCAACTAAGAACGCCGTAATTTCATCTGTAGGCTCAAGTGGATTTAAAAAATCACTACGACATAATAATTTTGTACCAAATATTGCATTAATCGATCCTACTTTGATGGTGAGTTGTCCTGCACAATTGACGGCTAACAGTGGAATGGATGCCTTTACACAATTGCTTGAATCTTATCTTTCCACCAAAGCCAATCGAATGACAGATGCTTTAGCGTTGGATGGCTTAAAAGGTATTCGAGATGGATTATTGACAGCTTATCAAGATGGACATAATATTGCCGCTCGTCGAAATATGGCGTATGCTACCCTGATTTCGGGTATTACATTAGCCAATGTTGGTTTGGGAACGGTACATGGATTTGCGTCTTCCGTTGGTGGTCGGGTAGCAGTGCCGCATGGCGTAGTTTGTGGTACATTGATGGGCATTGTGAATAAAATAACCCTTCAAAAATTGAGAAAGGTAGATGTAGATAATATTGCACTTAAAAAATATACAATCACTGGACAATTATTTGCAGAGCATACACATCAATCAGCAACCTATTATCAAGATTATTTAATTGATTTATTGGAAGGTTGGACAGAAAAATTGGGATTACCTACATTCTCTACTTATGGTATGACGGAGAATATGATTCCTTCGATTGTTCAAAAAACGGGGAATAAAAATAATCCTGTGGCTTTGAGTGAGGAGGAGTTGATAATGGTATTGAAAAATAGGTTATAGTATGAATATAGATGTCTGGCATTTCTAAAATGCCAGACATCTCAATAGGAGATAACAAAAAATTAAAATCCTCGAATTACACTCAAACGCAATCCAGATTGATTATTTCTAATTTCTAATGGACGATACTCATGATCCGTAAGGAAATTGCCAATCGCATTACCATTACTACGCCATGCTAAAGGACTAATTGTTCCAGTTAATCTAGCTTGCCATGCCTTACTGATGTTATATTGAATATCTAATCCCACATCCACACGACTACCAGCATAATTCCAATCATTGGTCGTTGTCGTTACGGTATTGATTTCTTCTATTACACCTCTTTCTGTTGTGGAAGTAATGATTTCATCCTCTGTACTAGTACGAGCAACATTCACAACAGCCGCCATTCCAACAGATAATCCAATTTCAAAATTATAGAAACTAGGCGTATTAAATCGAACACCTATTGGAACTTCTAGATTGGATAAACGAGTAGGAGGTGTAGAAGGATCGGGTAAGTAACAATCTCCCCAGCAGCAGATACAGATAAAAGGAGAATTAATATCGTAATTATAACTAGAGACTGTCCTTGAGCTATAGCCGATACCTGAATAGGTAGAAATATAAGGTGAAAATTGCCAAATCGCATCAGCTTGCAATGTTCCATTGCTTTTTTCTCCAGCGGTAGCTTCTGTTTGCTCTAATTGATAACTTAAACTGACTTTTAGTTGTGCATTTAGGATTCCTACACAACATATCATACAACATGCAATAAATACTTTTTTCATATTCGATGGTTTTAATGTTTAAAAATATAAATTAATTATTAATCTTTATTTATGGGTTAAAAGGCTTGTAATCAATTTTTTATATCAAAATAGTTGCAATGTCAAACACTTAAAATCCTCTAATTAAACTCATCCGTAAACCCGTTTGACTACTAACTATTGTTTTATCTTCTTGTGTTAGTATTTCATAATTTGTTGGTACATTTTTATCTCGCTTTTTCCAATCAAAAGCACCCCATGTGCCAGCTAATTGTATCTGCCAAGCGGTACTTAAATTATATTGAATATCTAACCCCATATCCATTCGATAACTTGAATTCCGCCATTGTGTATTTACATTATTAGCTGCATTATAAGAAATGTTATCTTCTGCTAAACAACTGACAATGCCATTAAAATAATTAAAGCTATTTACTCCATCATACTCATCAATAACGGTATTTGAAATAATTCCTACAATACCAAGAGAAAAGCCTAGTTCAAATTTTTTATAAGAAGCTGTATTGAGGCGAATTCCTAATGGAATCTCAATATTTTCCAATTGATTCGTTTCTATGTTTTCATAAGGATAGCCAACGCCACAAAACAAAGGATCTCTCGTATTTGTAAAATCAATGGTTTGTTTGATACTCATCTTTTGCGAATTATAGCCAACCCCTGCATAAGCAGAAAAATTCGGCGTAAATTGCCACAATGCAGTCGCTTGAACCGTTCCGCTATACTCAGAGGATATACTTTCAGAAATGATACCTGATTCAGTTGTTTGGTCTTTTTGATTTTCCATTTGATAACTTAGACTAACTTTTAACTGTCCTTGTACCATCATTACACAACAGGTAAGACAAATGGCAAGAAATACTTTTTTCATAAATTGAAGGTTTTAATGTTGAAAAAATATATATTTTGATTGTTTTAAAATGAACGCAATACGCCAATTCTAAAGCTTTTTTGGCCGCTTTTAATGACTTTCTTTGGAGAAAACTCTACCTCTACTTCACCAGTATTACTATCCATAAAATTTCTATTTCTAAAATCATATAAAGCGAAATAAAAGGCAGTTAGGAGTTCCCATTTCTCACCAATTTGATAGGTTAGATCTATCCCTAAATCCAGTCTGTTTCCATAATATCGCCAATCATTATCTCGAAATTCCGCTTCTAAAATGGCAGGGAGCGGATCAGAGAAAACAAGTTCTCCAAGACCCGATTCAAATTTTTCAACTTCTACCATTGTAAAGGAAGTAACTAGAGTCGTAGATAACCCAATTTCAAATTTCTTATATTGAGGCATATTAAATCGAAACCCTAATGGAATTTCAACATTGGAAAAATGATGCTCACTTAAAAGTGGATCTATAATAACGCCACGGCTTTGAACAATTAAACCAAAAAAAGGAAGCGGTAACATGATATCAAATTCCTTTTGAGTATAACTTAAACCTGTATGAACAGATAGATAGTCCGTTAATGTCCATATTGTATTTGCGGTTATCGTATAACCGTCATGATATTCTTCCTGTGGAATAAAAAAGGAACTTGTAGGGACGAGTAATTGATGATAGTTCTGTCTAGGTTCATCGTATTGTACGCTTAATCCTAGTTTAAATTGTGCATAACTAGTTGTAAAACAAAAGAATAAAAATAGAATAGTGTAAAGGTTTTTCATCATCAATAATTTTTAATTAAATATTCCTAATCGCTTTGGAACTAATTCTACCTTTTGAGGAGTTGATATGTCGTAAGTTGATTGAAAGCAATACAAATTAAAATATCAAGAAATTAGAGAACTGAAAAAGTCTTGTGTGATCTGCCAATCATAGACAAACTAAACATTACAAGATTATGCTTTTTCCCCTTTCTCTTAAATTTTTAATTATACTTATCATTATTATTTTCAATATCAATATTTCAAAATCATTACTATCATGAAAGTTCGAATTAGTTGGGCATTTTAAAGAATCTTCTTTTACCCCCCTTTCAAACTCATACACGACAATCATTACCAACAAGTTTGGTTAACATAAAAATATTAGGAGAACTGCAAAAGCCTTGCTGTTGGACCGCCTTCCACGCAGTTCCGTAACTACAACGGGTTTATAGCGAGATCTAACTTTTGCACCTTTCTCCTTTAAATTATTTTACCCCCTAACCCCCTAAAAGGGGGATAACTAAGAAAGCATTGCTTCGCAATGTATAGTTCCCCCTTTTAGGGGGTTAGGGGGTAATCACAATTTTTAACAATCATGACTCAAATTAATACAATAGTGCATCAGATTATTAAGGATAATCTACCCTTATCTGCAACAGCACATGATAATTTATTAGAAAATAATCGCTCTCTATATGCTGCATTATTAAATCTACCTGGGTTATCTGATTTTGATGCCATACAAATCATAACTCGCTTATTGGCAGTTACTAGTACAAAAGACACTAAAGTTTCACTAACAGAAAAGCAATTAGAAGATAAGCTGATTGGAGAAAAACTACCCTACTTAAAAGTAGAAACGGTCTTAGAAGGATTTCAGCAATTGGTGAATTTAAAGGTGAATAATCAACGTACAAGCGGTTGGATAAAGCGATACATTTTAGGTTCGCCTCAATTAGAGCTGTGGGCGATTACGCATCGTAAACAACTGGGAACGCTATTGCGTCATGCTATGGGGAAGCAAGTTGCACAAACTTGTGTGCATTTCATTTTGCGTACAC
>CAYLSF010000222.1:0-8481 GCA_964385675.1 uncultured Saprospiraceae bacterium | reverse complement strand
ATACTATTACCATAGTATGTAGTGGTTGTTTCCGTAAAGTCATCAACGTCTGTATGAAATGGTTTACATTTTTGAGCAAATATTATATTTGCACACAGGAGCATACATGCTCCCAAAGCAATTAGTTGTTTCATTGATATTGATTTATATGATTGAAAAATTGAATGCTAATTGGTAATCACTATTTTCTGCCGTGTGTGGTGTCCTTGATTACTTCTGACTTCAACAACAAACAGTCCTGTTTGTGATGGTGCAGGCATACTCACTACCATATTTTTTTCTACCTCTGATATTGATTCACTCTGTACAAGCCTTCCCCTTCCATCATAGACAGAAAGCATCAATGGAAATGCTTTCGGGGATATATCGGTATCAAAGCGCAGAGAGAGTAACCCTCCCATGGTGCTCGGATTGGGATAGATGGTGAATTGAGGATTGTGGTCATTAGATAGGATATTGTTCGTTGAAACATAGAAAATGTTAAAGGTATCAATACCAATACACCCATCAATATCAGTAACCGTAACGATATATTCTCCGACTGGAATAGAAGCAATTGATTGGGTGGTGTCTCCCGTACTCCATTGATAGGTATAGGGTGGGGTTCCTCCATTGATAGCAGAAAGGGTAATTGAGCCATTGCCTGTGCCATCATCTTTTTCAATAAGTGCTTGGGTGGATATGAATTCTGAAACGGTTAGATCTAAAGAAACAATACTATCGTACCCATAGATTGAGGTCAGCGTATCAAGGTAGGTTCCTGTATCAAAATACCCTCGAATCGTATCGCCAAGACATAGTGTTTGCTGAACAGTTTCTTCTACAAAGTCAGGAAAACACATGGGTACACATGTCATTTTCATCAGCATAATATCGCCATCAAACTGAGGACTCGTAGTGGTTAGGGTGTGATTTCCATACGTAATACTGCCAGCAAAAGAGCCTGTTCCATAATACGTATCATCAACATTGGTGAATCGAGTAAATCCACTAACGGGCATGGCAGCAAGAGACGAATTATCAACTCCAAATACTTCTAGTCGTCTATCATTCGTCACATGCTGAGAACGCCCCGTTAGAACGGTCATCACATCATTGTCATCAATCATCAACGATTGAATGTCCACATAGGTGAGCCAGAAGAATGATGAAAGCGTGTCAAAGACGGTTGCTGTCCCTGCATTATCAACTTCCCAATAGAGTATGCGATTTGCTACCCATGCCTCCCATTCGGTTGCGGTAATAGCTAAGGCATTGTTTCGCCGTACTAACATTGGTTTATGAACCTCATTAAATCGACTCCCAACCACGCTTCCCCATTGATAGTTTGAAGCCGTATCAAGTGCAATGAGAAATACATTGTCTGCTCCGACTCCCCCAAGCGAAGACAAGGTATCATTGTCCGTTATCATTTGATAGTTAAAAATACCCGTAACATACACCGTATTGTGTTCAACTTTTACACTCGTTACTTCATTAAAGTATTCTCCTTCCCCTAATAATTTTGCCCAGATTAAATGACCGTCAGGGTGATACTTCGCCAAAAAACTGACCTTGTTACCGGTCGTTTGATAATGAACATTTTGTAACGTAGTGTCTAAATAGAAGTCAGCAACCCATTTCATATTTCCGCCCACATACAAAAAGTCAGCATCATCAACTGCCAAGACTGACACCTTGTCTGCGGTAATATATTTGTAACCTACCTCAGTACCGTCTTTGGTAAACTTTCCTAAAAAATGAGTTTGACTATTGTACTGCCAATCTCCCATGACATATACATTACTATCGGTAGTGACAATTTCTTGTGGCTGTCCATTATTTGTAAAGGCAGCAGCAATACCCGTTAACCAGATACATGTTCCTGTGGTGTCGAATTTACTGATAAACATATCTCGGTCGGTGGCGGGGGACGCAACTAATGAACACGTATCTATATTTAAATGTCCTGTTTGATTACCGACCATGTACAAATACCCGTCAGTATCAACATGAACATTATATGCAATATCTGACCCTGTATCTCCATATCCCAAAAACCAATTATATACTTGCCCCTGAAGTGAGAGGTGAAACAACATGGTAGTGAATACAATGAAAATAGTTCTCATGAAAATGATTTTATGTAATGGCAAAAATGAATATCACCCTAAAAGTACAGGGCAATTCATCGGTTTTTTGTAGATTTGGAGTTCTAAATAGTGAAGAAAAACGCCTAATTTAGAGTTCAAAAAAGTTGACAGCATGATGCCATTAAATATTGGAGAGAAAATTCGGAAGGTTCGTGATTTACGAGGATTTAGCCAAGACTATGTGGCTCAAAAGCTTGGTATCTCTCAACGCACGTATGGAAAATTAGAAACGGGAGAGACAAAATTAGATGTGCCTCGTATTGAGAAGATTGCGGATATATTGGAAATAGAACCATTCAGCTTGATTACATTTGATGAGAAAATGCTCTTTAATAATTACAATCACGCAACACAAGGATTTTTCAGTACCATTCATACTTCGGAAGGTATAAAGGAGGTGTATAAAGAGCGGATTCAGCAGTTAGAGAATGAGAATACCTTTCTTAAGGAAGAAATATCATTTTTGCGTTCATTGATTAAAAAGGAGAAATAGTTTTTGTAAAACGTTTTTTGGTGCAAAAAAAAGGACAACGTTTTACATTGTCCCTTTTTGCTTGTATTTAAATTTTTCCTCCCTTCACCGCAATCCCCACATAATCAATATCCCATCTCACATAGCGTTCTACTTCAATTTCAATTATTTGATAGGATTTGGGCACTACTCGGTCAGAGTATAGTATAGATTCCATGTATAAATGGTTTGACAATCACTAAACGGTTTAATATCTGGAAAGTCTTGTGGTACGGGCGGTCTATGAAAATAGTCACCATGTCCTTCGGGTATCACTCGCAACCAAAATCCGTCAATAGGTTTTCCGTTGATACGTACCGTTACTCCACCATTGTATTGCTTGGAGTGAAGTCCTCCAAAGCGTCGTTTACAGCAGAAAAAGAGATATGCTTTTTCAAAGTGTTGCATTGCCTCAGGAATGGTTGGAAGTAACCACAGTACTTTTGAGTTTTGTGTCCAGTTTGCCATTTCACTACTGTGTACCCCTGCAATGACCGTGGTCTTTCCCGAAAAACTCGTGAGTGGATGCTTGGCGGGGTGCATTTCTGTTCCCATCCCTCCGTGATATGAATGAATATCAGAACCAATCAGACTAAAGGTTGTCCATTCGTTGAAGGTGTTCATATTTTCAAATAATACCACTTGTTCTGATGGTGTTCCACTTTTGGTGAGAACGACTATTCGCTGTTGTACTTTTTGAGTAATGGCTTCTTTTAATGAGTCGGACAGGTAAAAGAAGCAATCTTTTTGTTCTTCGGCTCGAATAGATATATCACAATCTCCTTCCTTGATTTCAAAGTCTTCCCAATTTCGATACCCGTATTCAGCACCGATAAAGGCAATTAATTCATCAAGGGTATCTTCATCAAAATTACAAATGCCACTTTTCGTTTCTCGAAAGACCTTCACAATATATTCCTCGCCAATACGGATTTTCTTGCTGGTCACTAATGCTCTTAATTCCCTACCTTTCAAAGGTGGATAGGTCGCTCCCCTCACTTGAAACGTAATGAGTTCTCGCAGTAGCTTAAACAAATATGGATTCACTATTTTATTCTTCCCACGCATAGCTTCATTGCTTTTATGTCCACATTGTGGACGTAAATAACTTTTTAGAAGATAGGGATAACCCCTAATATTGTTCTGTATTCCAAAAATACCGTCATCGTGTTCACATATTGTCATTCTCTGTTAAAAAGAAAAAAGACAGAGAACTGACATTGGATAGGTATGTCCAAAAATACACAAAAAAGGACATAAACTTTATAGATGAACGGTGAAGAACAGGAATATAAAAACCATATTTTTTCACATTAAACACGTACTATTATGGACTTTCTAGAACTTGGATTAGAATCCATCAAGTTCATTATTAACCTCATTATCTTCATCGGCATTTTTCGAGTTTGGAAAAGTCGTTCAGTTGCCAATCGAGTTATTTCACAAACAACCTTCTATGCCGAAAACAAGGACTATGTGTCTGCTGAGACCTTTTTCAATACCATTGAAAAACATCTCTCACCTCGAAGTATTACGGGGTTGCGCTTTTCACGAACAACCTTAAAAGAAAAAACGGCTTTTGAAGGCAGTCGCACCTATTTAGTCCTCAGAAAGCGAGATGTCATCTACTACATCAATACCTTTTCATTGGGAAATACTCAAATATTCTCATACTGGCAAATAGAACCCTTTGCGTTTTGGAGACGAGTATGGTCATTCATTCCTCTATTAGGTCGATTGATTCTGAGTCTGTTTTTTCCAAAATCATTGTACAAATTAGATGAAGCCGCAGGAGTGAAAGGAGTTATTCAGCATGATTTGAAAGTGACCTTAGACGAACTATTGGGTCCAGACGGGTATCACCTCAGCAGTACCACCACCGCAAAAGATATTCATAAACTATTCTTTGCTTAATAATTCATTCATATACCATCATGTCTCATCAATCTCCACAAGGATTCGCCAACCTCAACGAGTTACCACCTACAGAACAAGCAACCGCTCACTTCTATTTGTGGGAATTACTCGGAAGAGGTTGGCTTCTCTATACAGTTCCTGTTGATTTAGAACCAGCTTACACTCCCTTCATATTCAAAGCGGAAGTGAGTTCCTTTCATCATCATGCTCAAATATCACAAGAAAAAGCTACCGAATTGAGGCGATATAGTGATCGTGAGCATGTAGATACATATCTCGTGCAACTCTTGAAACTTGGTCTGTATTCAATTGAATGGATGATGAATACAACCGTTGAAGTGATTGTGTGGGTTTCTAAAGGGCTGTATCGTCAATTACAACAATCTAAGTGGTTACAAGAAAAATGGAAAACGTTTGATACTCGGTACAAGATTACCCAACGATTGGATACAGGATATTCATCTATCAAGCCGTTTTTTGGAGAACACCAACAGAACCTTCCCGCTCCTTCTGATACGAAACAACTCCCACCATATCATGAGGAATATCCTCTATTGCAACCCGACTATGGGCAATGGATTGAAATGGATATTATTTTGCCTGATACGGTTGGTATTTCATTGCATCAAAGTGGTGAGTTGATACGATACATTGCTTCATCTGATATTCCGGTTTCGTATGAAATCATCGCTTCAAGCGGTCAAATCACATTACGTATTGCAACCTCTGAAGACCAATCGGTGTGGCTCAAAAATCATTTAGAGTTATTGTTTCCAGGTATTGTCATTCAACCCGTTCAACTGACCTTGAAGGAGTATATTTTCATGGACTATCCAATGGATTCTCTTGCAGTTCTTGATTTTGGCTATGCGAATGAATGGATGTTTCCGATACGAGTTCCGAGCAACAAAGAACCACAAACCCTCACCACCATTCTGTCATTAATGGACGGATTAGAAGTGGGAGACACCGTTATCATACAAACCATGTGTCAAGGAGTGGTTTCGCCATGGCAATTAGCAGTACAAGAGGCGATCACCCTTTCTGATGGAAGTCCCTTTTTTGTCAATGCTCCAACACTCACCAAAAGTGCATTACAAAAATCACAAGAACCGTTTTTGGCAACAAGCGTACGGATACTGATTCAATGTATGGATAATTCTCGGGTTCCCTTCATAACCCAAGCTCTGAATCGTGCCATACTCCAAGCAACACGCAGTACCACTATTGAAAGTGAAAATTGGTTTACGACGTTACGAACACCCAACTATGAATTAATTGACCACTTCAATGACTTTTGCAATCGAGCTTCTCGAAGAGCAGGTATGCTTTTGTCCGTTTCAGAAGTTACGACCCTTTTTCATTTTCCACCTCCACGAGTCCGTAGCAAGAAATTCATCACCAATACCCTTCATGCCGTTCCTGCTCCTCACGTCCTTCGCAATCATCCAACCATGCTTGGGACAAATACCTACTTAGGCACTGAGGTTGAGGTATCGGTATCAACTCAACATCGGTTACGACATACGCATATTATTGGAGCAACGGGGTCAGGGAAATCAACCTTCTTGTTACACTTAATGAAGCAAGATATACAGAATAATAATGGCTTTGCAATTTTAGACCCTCATGGTGATACTATCGAAGCCATTATTCCTCACATTCCTAAGTACCGTATCAAAGATGTGGTGTTGATAGACCCGTCTGATAGTGAGTACCCTATAGGATTTAATATTTTCTCTGCCAAAACTGAGGTAGAAAAGATTGTCTTGTCCTCTGACATTACAGGATTATTCAGGCGATTTGCCAGTTCTTGGGGAGACCAAATGGAAGCGGTGCTGTCGAATGCAATTAATGTCCTGTTGGATCATCCCAACCCCCAAACCCTCATTACCTTACGAAGATTTTTAGTCAATGAATCATTTCGTAAAGAAATTCTCAATGCAATAGATGATGACTATTTACTCCAATTTTGGCAACAAGAGTTTAAACTGTTACGCAAACAATCAGTTGCCTCTATCATTACTCGTTTAGATACCTTTTTACGTCCCAAAATCATTCGATTAATGATGGAGCAAACAGGTGGTGTTGATGTGAGTAACTGTATCAAAGAGCGAAAAATAGTATTAGTAAAACTCTCACAGGGACTGATTGGAACACAGAATGCTCATTTACTGGGTTCCTTGTTTACCGCCAAGCTCTACCAAGCAGCCCAAGGACGACAAGCACAAGCAGCATCAACTCGTCATCCGTTTTTCTTGTATATTGACGAGTTTCAACATTTTGTTACTCCTTCAATGGAAGCGTTACTCTCGGGGGCTCGAAAGTTTGGATTAGGGTTGGTATTAGCTCATCAAGATTTGAGTCAATTAACCAAGCAAGATTCTGGAGTCGCCAATTCCCTGCTTTCAAATGCAGGTATTCGAGTGTGTTTTCGGGTCGGTGATATTGATGCCAAAAAGCTTGAAGATGGTTTTGCTCATTTTGAAAAACATGACCTTCAAAACCTCGATATTGGTCATGCTATTGTTCGAGTTGGAAGTGCTCAGCATGCTTGTAATATTGCAACACCATTGGTGCCAACGAGTCGAGATGAAGAGAAAACAAAACTCATTCAAACACATACTCGAAAGCACTATTCGCAACCAAAAGACCCTGAACCAAAGAAAACAGTATCAAAAGAAACGATTGAACAACCTCAATCACCTGTTCCAAGTCCTCCTCCAAAGAAAGAACTAAAGAAACAGCCAGTTATTGAAACACCATCGGTAGAATCTCCACCAGAAGAACAACCCAAACCAATCGACAACTTTGAAGCAAAGGCAGCAGCCTTCAAAGAAAAAGAAGCTCAAAAGTTAGCTCAAAAAGAACATACTCGTATTCAAAAACGGATTCAAAAAGCAGCTCATACGTATCAATACAAAGCAGATATTGAGTACCCCGTAAAGAATCCAGATGGTCGAGTGGACATTGCCATTTTTGCAGGAACGGTGAAGATAGCGGTTGAGGTATCTGTCACCAACAAAGCAGATTATGAGGTAAAGAATATTATGAAATGCTTTTCAAATGACTTTGATATGGTGCTGATGTGTAGTCAAAAACCAACACACTTACAAGCCATTCAAAACAAAGCTCGAAATGTGTTATCAGGAGAGCAATTGAAAAAAGTGGTCTTTGGAAATACCAGTGAATGTATCGAGGTGATTCACAAAGTTGCGATGGCTCAAAAACCAAAAACACAGACCATTCGAGGGTATCGGGTCAAAGTAAACTATCAAACGGTATCAAAGCAACATGGAAAAGATGCAAAGGATATGCTATTGAACACGATCATTTCTGCTATGCGAAAGTGATATACAATGAGTAATCTTGACGCAAGAGGTTTTTTGAGGAATGAGGATAAACACGCAGTGAGTCTTCTTTTCTTTTTGAGGAATGTATGTATTCGCACAAGAACACTCCTTTTGTACTGCACCTGTTTTTCATACCCTTTCCCCGAAAACCATATGTATTCATTTGAAAATAAATAGTTAATGAAAAAACCATTACAGAGCGACGTAAAACGAGTTGGTATTTGGTTACGAGTATCAACCGAAGACCAAGCAAAAGGTGAAAGTCCTAAGCATCATGAGACACGAGGAACCATGTATGCCCAAGTAAAAGGATGGACGGTAATTGAAACATATCACCTAGAGGGAGTCAGTGGTAAATCTGTTGTCAATCATCCCGAAGCACAGCGGATGTTAAAGGATATTAAACGAGGACATATTACAGGATTGATATTTTCAAAGTTGGCACGTCTTGCACGGAACACCAAAGAACTCTTAGAGTTTGCAGAGTTCTTTAAAACACATAGTGCTGACTTAATTTCGCTAGAGGAAAATATTGATACATCAACCCCTGCGGGACGACTACTGTACA
>CAYLSF010000221.1:0-8525 GCA_964385675.1 uncultured Saprospiraceae bacterium | reverse complement strand
AGGGTAGTGTTTCTCATATAAATTAGTTTTTTAGATTTTATACTTAATCCTAATTAATTTTTTCTTCATATAGCGTAGTAAAGTTAGCTGTTGATTTGGTATAACCAATAACTGCTCAAAAATAACGAACAATTAAACTTGATTGGCAACGGAGAAAAAATAAGTTCGTCATTTGATGAGTTATTTTTTTGACGTTACTTACCCTGCTGCTTTTACTAAAGTGGCGTTATCTAAGAGATACATTAATTTACTGACATCTTTAGAGTTTAGCACAAGTTTACCTTTTATCGTGATAGGTTTCGCTGTGTATTTAATGGATTTTCCTTTTGGTGTAAACACTTCCATTACGGTTTCTGGGCCTGCTCCTCCACAGAAATAACACATATTATACGGGAAGGCAGAAAAGACAAAGTAATTTTGCTTTTTGTAACCTTCCACAGGAATAATATAGCCTTTAATTGTAATTTCTTTACCATTTAAAGCCTTAATCTGTTTGCTAAAAATTGGAACATCTTTTTCATAGCCAATGATATCATCATATACTTTTTTAAACGTTACTTTGGATAGCGTTGCCCACATTCCTTTAGTCGTTTGAGCTTGACTTTCTGTATTAATGGTTAATCCAATCATTAAGCTCAATATGGCTATAAGTGTGTTCTTCATTTGTTAAATATTTTTAATTAAAAACAGATAATAACGGCTGTTTTCAGTTTTCTATACTATCTCTAATTTTTCAATCATCCCGTCAAAATCTTTTCTCCATTCAGGGTGTGTAGTCCATTGAATATCTAAATTGTCCCCGAATTCACGAGGTACTATATGAAAATGTAAATGAAAGACGGTTTGTTGTGCAGCAGCTCCAGCATTTGTAATTATTTGGATATTTTCAATCCCCAACTTTTCTTTATACCAATTCGATAATTTTTTTACAACAGCAATAACAGCTTTCAATTCCTCCGTCGGAATATCAAATATATTGACATAATGATTTTTAGGAATAATCAACGTATGATAACGACTAACAGGATTAATATCTAAGTAAGCATAGACTTTGTCATTTTCATAGATTTTCCAAGATTTTGCTTCTCCCCTTGCGACTTTACAGAAAATACAATCTTTCATATTTTACATGGTTTTTAATTGTGAATTAAATCAACATCATAATAATAATGATTAAAGTCACAACCCCAACTAGAGTCGTAAAAATTCCCGTCGATCGTGATTTTGTCCATCCTGATAAAGCAATGACGACAGATAATGAAACGATACCCAAAAGAAAAGTAATAGCACTCACAATTCGAGCAAAATTTAAATCTTGTTCTACGACCTTAAAAGGATATTCTTTAATGGTCATGATATAAATGGAAGTCATCGCAAAAATTGTCACTAAAAAACAACCTGCAGCTAAGCTAACCGCTTTGAGTATATTATTAGTCAATTGAGTATTGGATTGAGCAACTAGTAAACTAGCAATAATGGCAATAGAAAAACCACCTAATAAGGAACTAATTCCAATGATTTGACTCGCTAATTTATTCCAGTAATCCAATCCAACTTCGAGCATATATTTAACTTTTTGACAATGTAGTAGAAATATCCGTGCGAGAAGCTTGTAACGCAGGAATAAACGCAGCAATCAACCCTACGACCAATGCTCCAACTAAAATAAAGGCTTCTTCTGTTAAAAATTCATTAGAAAAATCATATTGATAACTCTCAGATAAATAACCAGATAACATCGACATTCCTAAATGACTTAATCCTATACCGAGTAAATATCCGACAATAGCCAAAAGAATACCTTCTAAGATGATTAAGATAAATAACTTAGTTGGAGATGCTCCCATAACCCGCATCAAGGCTAATTCGTATTGACGATCTTTTAAAGAATTAAATAAAGAGATAAAAATACTCAATCCCGATACGATTATAATTATCCAAGCTAACCATCTTAACGCATCCTCTCCTACCCCTGTAATGGTATAAAGTCTTACCATTTCCATCGCAGGTACAGAGGCTTGCATATTGGTTTGTTTCGCTATGATTCTAGGTAAAGCTAGTGTTCCTAATTTATTGCGGCATTTTACTAACATAGCCGTCACCTCTCTAGGTACTTGCATGTCAGGTTTGTCATGTATGCCCCAAACGGTTTCTGTATTAACTAGTAACAACTGATCCAACACAGATCCTGTTTTTTTCAAGACACCGACAATATGAAAGGCTTTATCTGTGTGAATATCATCAGAAGGCACTAGTCCGTGTGCACTATAAATGGAATCTCCTACGGTTAATCCAAATCGTTTAGCTATTAAACTACCGATAGTCACTTCATAAGTCTTTTCCCACAACTTCCCTTCTGCTAATTCTGCATTATACAATTTTGGATATTCATGTGTAGTTCCAATGATGCGGTGGCCCTCATAGTTATCGCCTGTAGAAATTGGAATGGCTTCTTTGATATATTGACGCCCTGCATAGCTATTTCTAAATTCATTAAACTCTTGTAAAGAAATATTTCCCGTAGGGTTATCAATATGATATAACGCCGATAACATCAATTGCAAAGGGCTACCTTTTGCCCCTATAATCACCTCAACTCCTGCTTGATTTTTATCAAACTTATCTTCGATTTGTGTGGTAATCAGCAATAGAATGGAAACTAATCCAACGCCTAGTGCCAATAAAAGTAAACTGAGTAAAGTCGAAAGCGGCTTACTCCTTAAATTTTTCCAACTTAGATATAATAGATTCATTGTATTCAAGATTCGACTTTCGACTTTCGAGATTCGACTTTCGATTTTAATACAGTCTTATTATCGAGTAGTAAAAGTCATTGGTAATAATTTTAGTGTTATTAATTAGGCAATAGAAATAATAATCAACTTCAAACATAGAATAAGTCTCATGTATTCGAATGTCGAAAGTCGATTGTCGCTATAGAATAATTTTTTTATCAAAATGCTCTTTTAGTCGATTGTCGTGTGTGACAATTAGTAAAGTCGCTTTTTGAGCATTGGCTTGTGCTTCTAGCAATTGAATGACCTCATCACAGTTTTTATCATCTAAAGCAGAAGTCGGTTCATCAGCTAAGATGATTTTTGGGTTATTGATTAAAGCTCTTGCAATTGCTACCCGTTGCTTTTCGCCTTCACTCAAGTCTTTAGTTTTTGATTTGAGCTTATGCCCTAAATTTAATCGATTCAAAATTTCGGCTATACGATTTTTATCTTGCTTTTCTTTAGCTAAATATTGAGCAATTTGAATATTTTGCTCTACGGTTAGGGCATCTATAAAGTGTGGTTTTTGAAAAACAATACCAATATTTTTACCTCTAAACTTGTCTAATTGACTTGTCTTCAAGTTTTTTAAATCCGTATCACCAACTGTAACACTCCCTTTTTGTGTTTTAAGTAGTCCCCCTAAAAGATGCAAAAGTGTTGTTTTTCCACTTCCTGATTGCCCTAATAGCAGCCAATGTTCTCCTTGCTCGCAATTAATATCTGGAAAAGTAATGGTATTTGTATTGTCGTAGCTATACGCTAAATCTTTCGTTTGAAGCATAATTCTTAATTGGGGTATAAGGTATAAGGTGTAAGATTTTGGTAATGGATATACCTTAAACCTTAAACCTTATACCTTACACCTCGCATTCAAAGCAATCCTCTAATATACTAGGATTTGATGGATGTAAAAAACAAGGTTCTTGAAAATGCGAGTTTGGTAGAAAAAATACATTTCTAAATTTTAAAAAATCTTATATTGTAATTTCATATTAAAACAATGTTAACAAGGATTATTATGATAATTGTTAATTATTAACTGTTAACTATTATTCTGCCCTAATTATTAAACATTTGGATAAAGAATACAATCTGAATAATTCCATATGGAATTATTCAATATTCGGTAGTAACAATTAACAATTAACAATTAACAATTAACAATTAATAGTTAATAAAGAACCACTATGCCGATACTAGGAGATATTATTCAGAGAGGCGTGTCATTGAGTTCAAAAGTGCGCTTCACTTCCCAAAATGCGATTTTACAACAGGAGAAAATGCTCAAAAAACTGTTGCGTAAAGCAACGCCAACTGCTTTTGGAATACATTATAACTTTAAAGACATTCTACAGTCTGACGATGTATTTCAGATGTTTCAGGCTCATGTGCCTATCTTTGATTATAACGCTATTTATGAGCAATGGTGGCATAGAAGTCTAGCACAAGAAGCCAATGTCTGTTGGCCAGGCAAGATTAAATATTTTGCATTGAGTTCGGGTACATCAGGCTCACCGAGTAAGCATATTCCTGTTACCACAGACTTGATAAAGGCGAATAAACGGGCGAGTATGGAGTTATTTTTATCTTTGCCTAATTATAAATTGGACACTTCAATTTATACCAAGCCGATGATGCTATTAGGAGGATGTGTGGATTTGGAAGATAAAGGCGGTTACTTTGTAGGGGATTTGAGTGGGATTAATGCGAAGAATCGTCCATTTTGGTTTAGTCCTTTTTATAAACCAGGATTTAAAATTGCCAAGCTGAAAAATTGGAATCAACGAATTGATCAGATTGTAAAACAAGCTCCTAAATGGGATATTGGCGTAATTGGAGGTATTCCTGCATGGGTTCACTTAATGCTAGAGCGGATTGTCACTACTCATAAACTAGATACCATTAATGATATTTGGCCTAATTTACAAGTGTATGCCACAGGAGGGGTTGCTTTTGATCCCTATCGAAAAGCCTTTGATGCGTTAACCAATCGTCCGTTGAGTATCATGGATACCTATTTAGCCTCGGAGGGATTTGTAGCGGTTCAGACTCGTCCAGAAACAAGGGCGATGAAGATGTTATTGGATAATGGAATTTTCTTTGAATTTATTCCTTTCAATGAAGATAATTTTGATGAGGAAGGACAACTTCGACCTAATCCAGAAGTTTTGACGATTAAGCATGTGCAGGAAGGGGTAGATTATGCTTTAATTTTAAGTACTTGTGCGGGTACATGGCGATATATGATTGGAGATACGATTCAGTTTACAGATTTGCATCGGAATGAAATTATCATCACAGGGAGGACGCAACACTTTTTGAGTATTTGTGGAGAGCATTTGTCAATTGCCAATATGAATCAAGCCATAGAAATGCTTGAAGAGGAAATGGAAATTAGCGTTAAGGAATTTACGGTAGCAGGTATTCAAAAAAATGATAGATTTACCCACAAATGGTATTTAGCAAATGAGTCTAATATTGATAAATCAAAAGTACAACGCATCTTAGATGAACATTTGAAAAAAGTCAATGATGATTATGCAACAGAGCGAAGTGCTGTACTAGATATTGAAGTGGAGTTAGTGCCAACTCATTTATTTTATAAATGGCATGAGCAAAAAGGCAAATTAGGCGGGCAACATAAATTTCCTAGAGTGATGAAGAAGGAGCGATTTAAGCAATGGGAAGCTTTTGTACAACGAGAAATAAATTAATTATTATAATTGTTGAATTATTAAATTGTTGTTTACCAAATTGTTAGATAAGATAACAATTCAACAATTATAACAATTTAACCATTCCTTTATGATTCATTGGATTTTCTTCTAAAAGGTATTTCTTGGGGTTTTTTTTTGGCGGTACTAACTGGGCCGCTCTTATTTACGTTGATACAAACGGGTATTGAACGGGGTATTCGGTTGGGTACAATGGTCGGTATTGGTATTTGGGTGAGCGATCTGTTATTTATTTTGGCAGTTTATTATGGTGCTCAACAAATCGCTGTACTTGAACATAATGATGATTTTAAACTATATTTAGGTATTATTGGTGGTCTTGTTTTAATTGCCTTTGGTGTGTTTACTTATCTGACAAAACCTGTTTTAGAACAAGAACAAAAAATTTCTGCTTCTACTTATGGAGGCTATTTTCTTCAAGGTTTTTTAATCAATACCATTAATCCTTTCACGGTTATTTTTTGGATAAGCATTACAAGTGCGGAGATTATTGCTGCTCATGCTACGCCTCATCAGTCCTTTTGGTTTTACTCTGGCATTTTAGGGACAATCATTGTTACCGACTTTTTAAAAGTCGTATTAGCTAAAAAAATTAGACCTTACTTAAAACCTCATTATTTATTCAAATTAAGAAAAATGGTGGGTATTGGATTATTCTTATTTGGCGTGTTTTTAATGATTCGAGTGATTTGGGGATAGTATATAATGATAAAAAATAGATCAAGTTAGAAAATTTAACCTTGATAAAAGCTCAATTACTTTTACAGCTCGAAAACCCATCGTCTCCTATAAACTTAAAGTAAGTAGAATGGGTTATGAAACTAAGGTAATAGAAAAAGATTTTATTAGCTGTCAATTTAATGTGGTAAGTAGGATAGAATTACAGAAAGTGAATTCATAAGCGAAGATGGATAGATTGTGATATAAAAATTATATGAAAAGCTTTTTAAGATTAGTTGCTCATTTGAAGCATTATAGAACCAATGTTTTTTTAAACATTGGTTTCAATATTTTAACGGTTGTTTTTACGATTATCTCCCTGATTTTGGTCAAGCCATTTTTGGAAATCTTGTTTGACCAAACGGATATGACTGCTGAAAAGCCAACGGTTTCCTATTCTGTCACTTATCTATTTGATTACTTAAATTATTACTTGGTACAATACATTGAAAATCATGGTAAAAATGAGGCGTTGATTTGGGTTTGTACGATGATAATTAGCGTGTTTTTCTTAAAAAATCTATTTCGATATTTTGCTGTGTATTGTATGGCATCCGTCCGTGCGGGTGTGGTACGAGATATTCGGAATCAAATATTTCAAAAATTACTGAATTTACCTTTGTCCTTTTTCTCAGAAGAGCGAAAAGGAGACTTAATGGGACGAGTGACGGCAGATGTACAAGAAATTGAATGGAGTATTTTACGGATTTTAGAGGTTATTGTCAAAGAACCGTTAGCTATAATTGGTTCGCTGTATATCATGATTTTTATTAGCCCCTCTTTGACTATTTTTGCCTTTGTCTTGATATTATTTATTGGATTAGTGATTGGGCAATTGGGTAAAACATTGAAAAAGAAATCATTAACCGTTCAGAATAAATTAGGAGATACCCTTTCTGTGTTGGATGAAGCTTTAGGTGGGTTACGTATCGTAAAAGCTTTCAATGCAGAAAAATATCAAATGGATAAATTCGACCAAGAAAATAGTGCAGTAGCTTATCATACCCGTCAAGTATTACGACGAAATATGCTCGCTTCTCCACTTTCAGAATTTTTAGGAATTTCTGTAATGGTGGTATTGCTGTGGTTTGGTGGAAATTTGGTGTTTACTGGCGAGATTAAAGCTTCTGACTTTTTTGTGTTTATTGGTATGTTTTATAATATTATTGCACCTGCTAAATCTTTTTCGGGGGCTTTTTATAGCATTCAAAAAGGAATGGGGGCATCAGAACGGATTGATAAAATACTGGATGCTCCAATTACGATTGAGGAAAAGCCCAATGCAAAAGCCCTAACAACCTTTGCCAAAGGAATTCAATTTGAAGGAGTTAGTTTTTCCTATGATGGCGATCTGACGGTATTAGATAAGATAAATTTAGAAATCCCAAAAGGTAAAATAGTGGCATTGGTTGGGATGTCAGGAGCAGGAAAATCTACCTTGGTGGATATGATTCCTCGCTTTTATGATGTACAAGAAGGGCAGATTTCGATAGATGGAATCAATATTAAAGATTATAAAGTACAGGACTTACGCTCCTTAATGGGGATTGTCTCACAAGAACCAATTTTATTTAATGATACCATTTTTAATAATATCGCCTTTGGAATTGATAATGTTTCAGAAGCTGAAGTGATTGAAGCAGCTAAAATTGCAAATGCTCATGAATTTATTGTTGGTACAGAGTATGGCTATCAGACGGTAATTGGCGATAGAGGAAGTAAGCTAAGTGGAGGACAAAGGCAACGATTAACGATAGCGAGAGCAGTCCTAAAAAATCCACCTATTTTGATATTAGATGAAGCGACTTCTTCATTAGATTCAGAGTCAGAGAAATTGGTTCAAGAAGCATTATTCAAATTGATGCAAAATAGAACTTCTATTGTAATTGCTCATAGACTTTCTACTATTCAACACGCTGATGAGATAATTGTCATGCAAGAAGGCAAAATAATGGAAAGAGGTAGCCATAAAAAACTCTTACAAGCAGAAGGAATTTATCAAAAATTAGTACATTTACAATCTATATAGCAAAAATAAGAAGCAACTACCTCAATTCTGCACTTACCTTTGTCATCAAAAACGCATCTTTATAGTTTTGGGTAAACAATCGCATTTAACATATTATTAATTGAATAGGTCATATTCAATATAATTTCTAAAAAATGTAAACGTTTTACCTAGTTATATCGTATAACTATAAGTACACACAATACAATAATCATTTTCTAAAAAATATTTAATATACATCTATGATGAAAAATTTACTTGGTTTTATATTATTATTTAGCA
>CAYLSF010000220.1:0-8539 GCA_964385675.1 uncultured Saprospiraceae bacterium | reverse complement strand
AAGTCTTTTACTACTATACTATGTTATTTGGTAATAATTACCTTTTTGCCTCCCTTGTTACAAGCACAAGATAATGCTATAGGAACTGTAATGCCCTCTGCACCAAACACAGCAGCATTGGAAAAATATGTAGATTTTCCAGTCAGTCATTTTACAGGGACACCTAATATTTCTATACCGATTCATACAGTAACAGATGGTGGCTTATCTATGCCAATTTCATTAAATTATAATGCTTCGGGTATCAAAGTAGAAGAGGCGGCAAGTTGGGTTGGACTCGGTTGGTCGTTAAATGCAGGAGGGATGATTTCTCGAAAGGTTCAAGGAATTCCTGACGAAGGAAGGGTTTTACAGCCAAACGGATGTGCCAATGGTAGTCAAGGTTGGTTCGCAAATAATGGCTACAATTTATTGCCTTACATCTTAGATATACCAAATTTGAATTGGTCAAATATGCCAAATACATGGGACCCAAATTATGCTTATCCTTGTGGTTCTGGTGTATTTCCGTGGGATTGTTCATATAGAGAAGTAGCAAACGGCTGTACAGATACAGAACCAGATATTTTTTACTTTAATTTCAATGGATTTTCAGGTAAGTTTTATTTTGACGAGCAGGGGACACCACATATCACCCCTGAACAAGATGTTAAAATAGAACCTGTATTAGATTTACCAAACCATAAGATTGATAACTGGAAGGTTACTGCACCCAATGGTACGAAGTATTATTTCGGAGGAACTAGCGCAACAGAATATACCACTCAATACCCTAATGGAATTAGTAATGGATTTACCAAAACTGCTTCTGCATGGTATTTATATAAGGTAGAATCTGCAGATTCTGAGTATACCATTGATTTAACTTATGTACCTGAGACTTATTTTGATGTTAAATTAAAAAATCAAACTGCTTTTATCAGCTACACAGGCTTAGTGCTTTCCGATGTACAAGAAAGTATTAATAAACATCATATAGGACGCTTTTTAGACTTTGTTAAAATGGAAGGGGTTCGGTTAAGTCAAATAAGCAGTCTATCAAGTACAGTCAACTTTAAAGCAAGTAATTCTTTAAGAGAAGATGTATTGGCAGCTCCATCTATTTACAGTAATCAAAATACACATAATGCTAAACGATTAGATGCTATTGAGATTACAATGGGAAATCATTGTAGAGAATTTATATTAGATAATGATCAATATTTCATTAGTCCTAATGACGATATAGAAGGCTATGATTTATTGAACTTTATGCCTGATAGAAAAAGATTACGACTAAATAGCGTTCAAGAGCAACTTTGTAATGGGACAAGTAAACCTGCTTATACTTTTGACTACTATAAACGTTCCTCCTATTCCAATGATTATTTACCTCGTCGATTATCTATGGCACGAGATCACTGGGGGTATTATAATGGAGCAAATAATAATAAGGGATTAATTCCAAATTTGGATAATCAGATTTGTGGTAGTAGCTGTTTGCATACTATTGGAAATTCCAATAGAACGCCTAATGCAACAGCAATGAAGGCAGCAACCCTTAAAACAATAACTTATCCATTAGGAGGTTCAAGAACCTTAAATTTTGAAAGTCATCAGGAATCAAATGGTTCAATTGTAGGTGGATTACGTGTACAAAGTATTGAAACAAATGATAATAATGGAAATGTAGGAATAATTAATTACCAGTATTCTGGAGCAAGATTATACCTTGATCCTATTTATCATATTTTTATGATAGGAGCAGGAGGATACCAAGCGACCAACCAACTAGCCAATGTTGCTAATAATAGTGCTTACAATGAAATTATAATTAGTTCTTCTAATTTAATTGAGCAACAAATTGCCGAGGGGGCACATATTGGCTACGGTCAAGTAACAATTGATAATGGTGCAAATGAAGGTATTAGTGTATATAAATTTGATTTGGGAGATTATAGCTATCTATATGGTTCGAGTCCAAGCACAAACCCAAGTGATTACTTCCCAAATGTACCCGCTTATACCAGAGTAGGGAAAGGTGCTTTATTAGAAGAGGAAAAGATTGATAAAGATGGTAATACTGTAGCTTACACCAAGAATAGTTATAACACAGATTTTACACACAATACTACTGCTAGAAAGATTGCTACTATTTTGGATCATTGTCCAAATTGTAGTCATAATCCTCGTCCTCCAATTCAAGTATATAGAGATTATCAAATTAAGGCGGGGAAAAATCGGCTTTTTTCACAAGAGCAAATGTTAGACGGAATAGTCACTACTACGAATTATACGTATGGCAATAATCATAATGCTCCTATTGAAACTAAAATAATCAATAGTGACGGTACTGAATATATTACAAAAGCAAAATATGTGATGGATTATCAAAATCCATCGTCAGGTAGTATGGGATTAGCCTTGCAACAACTTCAGTTAAATTATCAAATTGATATTCCAATTGAGACTAAGCAATATATTAAAAAAAGTGGAGGTCAAGAATTCTTACTAGGTGCTAGTTTAACAGAGTTTAAATTATTTAATAATATTCCACTACCATATAAAACGCATGAACTAAATACAGCAACACCTTTAGTTGAAACGACTTATTCTAGCAATGGAACATTTACAAGTTCTAAAATTAATAGTAATGGTCAATTTACTAAAGATAATCATTATCGACTTTTAGGAATATTAGATACTTATAATAATAAAGGAAATCTAACTAGTTTTCATAGTGAAAAAGATATTAGTTCAGCCATTATATATGATAATGACGGAGTTATACCTATTGCAACTGTGACAGATGCAGGTGTCAACGACGCAGCATTTACTTCATTTGAAGGGAATGATAAAGGAAATTGGGTATATAATGCTACTTTACAGAGCAACGCTAGTAAGTCTGGAAGCAAACACTACCTATTGACTAATGGAAATATTACAAAAAATACTTTAAATTCTTCAAAGACATATAAAATTAGCGTATGGCTTAAGAATGGAACAGTTACAATTAATGGTGTTTCAAAAACTAATACTTCTAATGACTGGCAATATGAGAAATGGACAGTTAATGGTCTATCATCAGTAACTGTAAGTGGTAATGCTAGAATAGATGAACTTCGGTTATATCCTGTAGATGGAATAATGACGACACTTACTTATGATTCTAATACTAATCAAATCGTCTCATCAACGAATGAAAATAATGTAACAACTTATTTTGAATATGATAACTTTCAAAGGATTAAATTAGTACGAGATAATGATGGCTTCATTTTAAGTAAAAATGAGTACCAATATCAAAATCCTAGTGCCTCAGGTAATTTACAATATAACAAAACAGGTTCAGTAACACTATTGACAGAAGTTACCAATGAAAGTTCCATTACTAATTTAGGATTACACCAAAAGATTACGGGGTATCAATATTTTGATGGATTAGGACGATTAATTCAGTCTGTTATAGTTGGGCAATCCGCTGGACAAAATGATGTAGTAGAACACATAGAATATGATGCTTTAGGTAGAACTCCTAAAATATTTTTGCCTTACACAGTCTCTTCAAATGGGGGTAATTTTAGAACAAATGCGGCTACACAACAGTATGGATTTTATGGAGCTTTAATGGGGGAGCAATATGCTTATAGCGAAAGTCGCTATGACGGTTCACCTCTTCAAAGAGTGATAGAACAAGGAGCCCCTGGTGTAGCATGGCAACTTGGAGCAAATACAGTAGGTGCATCATTTGGTAGCAATAGCAGTTTTGATAAAATTGTAGATATTAAAAATAATACCTTTTATGCTAATACAACATTGTCAAAACGAGTTACAACAGACGAAAATGGTGTAACAAGTGCTGTTTTCTTGGATAAATTGGGAAGAGTCGTTTGTTCTCATGCTATCTATGATAAATATGGCAAATCAGAAGGGATTACGTATATTATTTATGATGATTTCGGAAATATCGAAACAGTCATTCCTCCGTTAGCTACCGATAAATTAGGATTAAGCACTAATGGACAAACCCTACCTAACCTTTCTAATGTAAATCTATCAAATGTAGATGAGTTATTATATAAATATAAATATGATGCTCGTCAAAGAATGATAGAAAAGAAATTACCTGGAGCAGAGTCCATTTTATTAGTTTATGATGAATTGGATAGAGTGGTATTAACACAAGATGGAAATCAACGCAAAAATGCTCAATGGACTTACACCAAATATGATAAATTAAGCCGTCCTGTTGTTTCAGGGATTTATAGTTGGAATGTAGCAAGTAAATATCAACCTCTGCCAACCTTTAGTCCTGTAGGGCCTGCAATATTGCCAGGTACATCCGCATCTAATGGTAATGGAGATGGATTATTTGGCTATACTTTATATGAAAATTTAGTGACGGGAACAGATACTTATACCGACTTAGCATTTCCTCCTGTATCAGATTGTACCCCATTATCTTATTCTTTCTATGATGACCATTCTTTCTTACTAAGTACCAAAAGCTTTATGCCGATTGCTGATTATGTAGCAGATGCAGATAGGTATGATATTATTCATGGTGTCTTGACAGGTTCTAAGGTAAGAATATTAGGAACGAATGATTGGCTTGCCACAACATTATATTATGATAAAAATGGTCAAGTGATTCAAATGATTGGAGATAATCATTTAGGAGGATATGATAGAGTGACAACAAATTATGACTTTTCAGGTAAGGCAATAAAAACACTACATCAGCACAGCGATGGTACAAATATTACCCAAATTCGTAATGATTTTGAATACGACCACACAGGACGTTTATTAAAAACTTGGCATCAGATCAATGGGGAACAAAAGATCGAAATTGTAGCACATCGGTATAATGAATTGGGGCAGGTCATTGAAAAAAGACTACATTCTACTAATGAAGGTAATAACTATCTTCAAAATATAGACTATCGCTACAATATTAGAGGGTGGCTCACCGATATTAATGATATTCATTTTGGTGGGTTATCGCAAATAGAACTCGCTGCTGAAATATCACATGGACTGGTGTCAAATATTCAAAATCAAAAATCAAGTATTGATCTTGATGTCGCCAAATTAAACAATAAAGAATATGAGAAAATAAAAGTAAAAGATGAGGCTGATTATGCTAAACAGTCAGGCGTAGAACAAAAAGATATAACAGAGGATATTAAGTTATCGGAAAGTCAGGTTAATGCAACAGCTTTAAATGATAAAATTACATTAGACTACAGCAATAAAACTATTGATAAGTCTAATATAGAGCAAGCACTTGTTGATTTGGAGTCTGATTTAATCCAACAACTTAATACGATAGGGGTAACTGAAGACGAAGCCAAAGATGTAGTGGTTGAACACATACAAGAATACTATAAAAACAATTGGCTAAGTACAGTAGCTAATGATGATGACGATGATATTTTTGCAATGCACTTTGAGCATAACACCTCTAATGCTTTTTTAAATGCTCCTGCTCAGTACAATGGTAATATTTCAAGTATACAGTGGAGAGTAAGGGGTAAAAATATTCAGGAATATGGTTTTCAATACGATAATTATAATAGACTAACACAAGCAACGTATGGAGAAAAAGCTAATGGGCAATACTTAGCAAATAAAGCGAATGCTTATAATATGAGTGTTACTTATGATTTAAATGGTAACATTTTATCCTTACAACGAAGGGGAGCTACTGCTTTAAATGCAAATAAAGAAGCCACAGCCTATGGTGTTATTGATGACTTAAATTACACCTATAGTCATAACAACACAAGCAATCAATTGCAACAAGTGAGTGATGGAGCTACCAATAATATCATAGCAGAGTTAAAAGGATTTAAGGATGGTAATATTAACACGGATGACTATATATACGATGCCAATGGAAATATTGTAGAAGATAAAAACAAGGGGATTACCATTGAATACAATCATCTGAATCTTCCTAATAAAATTACCTTTAGCCAGGGTCATATTATAGAATGGATTTATGATGCAGCAGGCTTTAAACTAACTAAGAAAACACTAGATAATAAAGGGAGTACAAGTATAAAAGATTATGCTGGTGGCTTTGAATATTACAATGGACAATTGGAAGCTATTCATTTTAGTGAAGGACGAATAGCTTACTCAGGCAATAATAACTATCGCTATGAGTACAGTATAAGGGATCATTTAGGTAACGTTCGAGTGACTTTTGCAGATTTGGATAATGATGGTAAAATAGAAGTTACAGCTACCGAAAATGAAATTTTACAAGAAGAACATTACTATCCTTTCGGGATGCGCATGGAAGGATATGGTCGAACTATTCAAGGTGTAGAGAATCATTATGCCTTTGGCGATAGAGAATTAAATACAGATTTTGGTTTAAATTTAATTGACTTTGGAGCAAGATGGTATGATCCAACTATTGGACGTTGGAATACTTTAGACCCGCTATTAGAAGGATTTTATACACATTCTCCTTATAATTATGTACTAAATAATCCGATCAATCTTATTGATCCCACAGGATTAGCACCCGAAGATCCTCCTGTAAATGGTGGTATGCTTTCTATGATAACTGTTCGAGCGAGTCGATTAGGAGGGGGTAAAAAGGCAAAGAAAGGACAGGTTAATTATAGTCAAGATATCAACATGTTTAGTTATGGTGGTGATTGGGATCAATACAAAGAGCAATATGGTCTTCAAGGCTGGACCTATGATGAATATCTAAGTTATTGGAATGATGTCCATAGTAATGATTGGGATCAGTATGTAGATGAGCAAATTAGAATTGAAAGAGCAAGGGTTGCAGTGGAAAAAATGGCTTGGTTTATTCTAACGTTCAATCATGTTTCGGAATTTGTAACACCCGTACCAGCAGGAATAGCAGGGGCAAGTGGTAGTAAAATGTTTCTGAAGGTTAAAATTCACAACTCTCCTACTACTGGAAATACCCTAATTGTACAGCCTTTGCGAACTAAACCTAAGTTGAGTAACAATATATTGAAGAATGGTAAGGATCAACTACCCGGTTGTTTCATAGCAGGTACTTTAGTTTCAACAGACTTAGGATATGTTTCAATAGAAAGTATTTTTGAGGATAATTTATGGTATTATGATGAAGGTAAACAACAACTTGTTCAAAGAAAAGATTTTGATAAGGGAGATAAACCTAGTATAGCGATTATTTCGATTAATAGTGATAAGGCGAACGATAAGATTGATAATATTTTTACTGAGCCATCATCTTTATTAAATATATGGTCAACTCAACCTTTACCATTACACGAATATTCCGAAAAGGAAAAGGCAATACAAGTAGCACTAAATGAAAAGGAAACGGCTATTATAACTTATCCTAATCAGGATAATGCGGAATGGACTATTTTTGATCAAGAAGACATAACACCACATACTTGGAAATGGGTGAAATTTAAACTAGAAAAGGGAGATAATACCATTAGTCTTATTAGCTTGAGACGACCAAATTGGTGGATTCAAAAAAATAATGCAGCTTGTATAGGAGAAGAAGTTTATTTAAAAGCTCCTGAACTAGGCATAGAAGGATTTGGAATTGTTGTAGAATTATTACCTAATCAGTTAGATACTCGGTTTTGGAATAAAAAATTGGCAAATGGCTATATTAAACAACCAATTACAGGAAAATTCGAGCATTTAAAAAATGATGTTAATCATTATTATTTTGAAGGCTTAGATAAGCCAATAGGCTCAACTGATGCTCATCCATTTTGGTCAGTTGATCGAGATACTTGGGTTTCTGCTAATGATTTAAAGATAGGTGAAACTGTAAAAGCAAAAGGTGAAACTGTAAAACTTTTATCTAAAGAAAAACTTGCTGATTACCAAAAAGTTTATAATTTTGAGGTATATCGAGAGCATACTTATTTGGTGAGTGATAAGGAAGTTTGGGTACATAATAATAGTATGGAACCTCCAAGAAATGCTGGGACTTGGAGAAATTCTCCTGGATATGCTTTTGGTAAGGGCAAAAATATTACTGGCAAATGGTTGAAAGGAACTGATGGGAATGTTGGGGTTGTACCAAGTTCTGTTGCGAATCAATTAAAAGGAAAAACATATAGAAATTTTAGAGAATTCCAAAGTGACTTTTGGCAATCAGTACATAATGTACCAAGTTTGAGAAATCAATTCGATGCATCAGGTATAGGTAATATGAGAAATGGAAATGCACCAGGTGTAGTGAAAGGACAACAAGTGGGAGGAAGAGTAAAATATGAATTACATCATGTAAAACCAATTGGCAAAGGTGGAGCCGTCTATAATATAGATAATATAAGAGTTGTTACACCAAGGTATCATATAGAAGTATTACATGGACAATCAATAAGATATTAATAACTAATTTATTAACATTATTTAATCACTTCCGAACGATATGACACGTGAACAATTAATTTATTTGGTTCGAATTCTGAAAATTGTTGGAAAATTACAAGAAGAAGAGTTTGATTATTTGATGGGATTATTTGAAAAATATGTTCCAGATCCTCATGCAGTTGATCTATTTTATGAT
>CAYLSF010000219.1:0-8586 GCA_964385675.1 uncultured Saprospiraceae bacterium | reverse complement strand
CTGAAAAGAATTAACGTACTATGTTATGAGTATAATTCTTTTTATCAAAGTAGTATTAATGATATTATTATGTATGATGGTGATATTAGTGATTGTGTTTGGGTTATGGCAAATAATGAACAGACATTTAATTCTATACTCAAATATTTTAAAAATGGAGTAATCACATACCATGCACCTGGATTTAAGGTCTTTGTGCTTGATTAAAAAGTTTTACTACATCCCCACTTTCTCCCACTAACCTCTAAAACTATACTTTTTTAAGTAACATCTAGATTTTTCATTTCCATTTCAGATAAATCTATAAAACTAAAGTATCAATTTTTTGAGAACTCAAGTGTGTTTGTCAATTTTTTGCGAATTGATATGGCGTTTTTATACCCTTTTTTTTATTGAAATTAAGAAATGTGGTAGAAATGAAACTTTTTTTGATACAAAGTGGTAAAAAGTGGGAGCAAGTGGTAGATTTTTACCAAAAAAGTTAATACATTTGAAGTATCAAAATATGTAAGTTTAAACAATGCCACGATTTTCGGGAAAACATAGTGCTAAAGTAGATGTCAAAGGACGACTTCGATTACCTTCTGCGATTGTAAAGCGCATGGGTGAAGCGGCTAATGACGGATTAGTATTAAAAACGGGAGTGGATAAATGTTTAGAGTTATATTTGTATAAAACTTGGGAAGCAGAGGCGGAGAGGGTAGATGCTTTAGATGATTACATTGAAGAGAATAGAATATTTCAGCGTATATTTTATAGCAATACTGCCGAACTAGAGAAAGATAGTAACGATCGAATCAATTTACCTAAGGAATTAAGAGACGAAGCTAGTATAGATAAAGATGTCGTATTAGTCGGCATGCGCAATAAAATTGAAATTTGGAGTTTAGAAAATCACAAAATACAAGAAGAGAAACAGCGAAACCTAAACCGTTCACAGTTTGCACAGAAAGTGATGAGCAGACCGAGAATGCAAGAATGAAAAAGTGTGCTTTAAAAGAAAGCTATTAAGAATTAAGAAGTACGATAAGCGTTTTAATTAGTATAATATTAAATAGTTGATTAGTAGATTTTAGACTTCGGAGAGTCCACATCAGAGATGTGAGATAGCTTGGGAGTTGGCTACTAAAAGACTATTAGAAATCAATCACACACTGTACCATGAGTTATCATGATCCTGTATTGCTACATGATAGTGTAGATGCCTTAAATATTAAACCTGATGGGGTTTATGTGGATGTAACCTATGGTGGCGGTGGTCACTCCCGATTGATATTGGACAAGCTAGGAGAAACTGGACGCTTGATTGCCTTTGATCAAGACTTAGATGCCGCTTCTCAACTCATCAAAGATGAGCGACTCACTTTTGTCCAACATAATTTCAGAACGCTTAAAAAGTTTTTACGCCTACATGGCGTACGTCAGGTGGATGGAATTTTAGCCGATTTAGGTGTTTCCTCTCACCAGCTTAACGAAGCCGAAAGAGGCTTTTCGTATCGCTTTGATGCGGAACTAGATATGCGAATGAATCAAGAGAATGAAAAAACAGCAAGTGAGATTCTCAATACCTATTCTGCGGAGGACTTACAGCAAATTTTTAGTGCCTATGGTGAAGTTCGCAATTCAAAAACACTGGCAGAAGCTATTGTTGCAGAACGCAACCATCGTAAAATCCAAACGATTAATGACTTTCTAATCATATTAGAACCTTTGATCAGAGGAAAACGACAGCGTTATCTCGCACAGGTCTTTCAAGCCTTACGTATCGAAGTTAATGAAGAAATGGAAGTGCTAAAAGCATTTTTGACACAAGCTTTGGAGGTATTAAAACCGGGCGGTCGTTTGGTGGTGATTTCCTATCATTCTTTAGAAGACCGATATGTCAAACATTTTATCAAAACAGGAACGTTTGACGGTCAGTTTATCAAAGATTTTTATGGAAATATCTCAAGACCTTTTAAAGTGATTTCTAAAAAAGCAATAGAAGCTACACAAGGAGAAGTCCGAGTGAACTTTAGAGCAAGAAGTGCTAAAATGCGAATAGCAGAGAAGAAATAAAACGTCATTCCGTGCTCGACACGGAATCTCCTAAGCTATTAAAACTGAAAAGATAAGCAAAGTAATAATGCAAAAGCTTAGCCTTTCGTTCTTACGATTTGAGAGATTCCTGCCTACGCAGGAATGACATATAAAACTAAAACGTGTCTAAATCAAAACAAAAGAAGGGAGCAAATCCATTATCAAATCTGGCAAACAACTTTGTGATTGCCAATTTGCCCTATATCTTCTTTTTAGGGTTTTTAGGACTCGTTTACATTGCTAATGTACACTACGGTGAAAAAAAAGTGCGAGATATACAGAAATTACAGATAGAAATACAAAAGAAAAGTTGGGAGTATATGTCGCTCAAGTCAGATTTGATGAAAAAGTGTATGCAATCCGAAGTAACAGAATCTTTGAAAGATAGAAAAGTGAAGGAATTGAGGGAAAGACCAATTAAGATAAAAGTGAATAAGGAAGAGTATTAAGTGAGCCGCCTTTGGCTGATTGTGTAATTGTGTGATTGATTTGATAACAATTATACAATCAGCGACAAAGGAGAGACACAATTACACAATCAGCGAAGCGACACAATCAAGGCGAAGCCGATAAAAAATGGACATTAAAAACGAAATATTATGGAGATTATATGCGGTAATGCTGGTTTTGGTCGGCATTGCGATGTTGATCTTTTTTCGTGCGGCACAAATCCAAACTGATGAGGGGGATAAGTGGCGAGCGAAAAATCAAAAGATGAACCTAGCATATCGTCCTGTAATAGCGGAGCGAGGAAGTATTATTGCGGATGATGGAAGTTTATTGGCGACTTCGATTCCATTTTATGAAATTCGATTTGATACGAGAGCGAGTGGTTTGGATGATTCTACGTTTCATAGAAATATTGATACACTTTCAAAAGCATTGTATCCATATATTCAGGATAGATATGAGACGAGTGAGGATTTCAAAAATGCGTTGATATTTGAGCGAGAATCGAATAACCGCTATGTCTTTATTACAAGAAATATAGAACAACCTGCTTTACAAAAAATCAGGAAATTTCCAATATTTGAATGGGGGACATACCGAGGGGGATTTATTGTAGAGCGACAAAGCAAGCGGAAACGTCCGTTTGGAATAAGAGCTAGAAGAACAATTGGTTATGTTCGGAAAAATGCCAAATCAATTGGTTTAGAAGGGGCATTTAATGAGACGTTAGCGGGGCAAGAAGGAAAACAATTGATGCAAAAAGTCCCAGGCAATTATTGGATACCAGTGAATGATGTAACAGAAATCGAACCCAAAAGAGGGCAAGATGTCAAAACGACAATTGATGTAAATGTACAAGATGTAGCCGAAAATGCTTTGATGAAAGCGGTACAGCGACATAATGCGAAGCATGGTTGTGCCATCGTAATGGAAGTACAAACGGGGAAAATTCGAGCCATTGCTAATATTGGTAAAACATCGAAAGGCGATTGGGTAGAAGATTATAACCATGCGATTGCTGATGCGACGGAGCCCGGTTCTACTTTTAAGTTAGCTGCAATCATGGCACTGTTGGAAGACAAGAAAATTAAACTAGATGATACGATTCGACTAGAGTTGGGGAAGACCTCCTTTTTTGAAGAAGAAATGGTAGATGCGTCTTATCACTTATTGGATAGTACGTCTATTCGCAAAGCATTCGAGATTTCATCCAATGTGGGAATTGCCAAGTTGACACATAAGTACTACAATAATAGTGAAGAGAATAAGAAGAAGTTCATTGATAGATTAAAGCAATTTCACTTGAATCAACAGGTGAATATTGAAATAGAAGGAGAAGGAACACCATTGATAAAAGAAGCAGATCAAGGAGATTGGTCAGGTACGACTATTCCTTGGATGTCTATTGGCTATGAGGTTCGTATTACGCCACTTCAATTATTGACTTTTTATAATGCAGTAGCAAATGAAGGGAAAATGATGAAGCCTTATTTGGTAAGCGAAATTCAACGATTTGGAAAGCCCATTCAAACCTTTGAACAAGAAGTTTTGGATGATAGAATCGCTCAACCGAATACTATTGCAAAAGTAAAAGAATTGTTGGAGGCCGTGGTAGAAAAGGGAACAGCAAGAAATATCAGAACTAATAGTTTTGCGATAGCAGGAAAAACAGGAACGGCACAAATGAATTATTCTAAATTTGGACGTTCTAAGATTCAATATCAATCCTCTTTTGCGGGCTATTTTCCAGCAGATAATCCTGTATATTCTTGCATTGTGGTAATTACAGATCCAAAGCAAAATGGATTTTATGGTAGTGAAGTAGCAGCACCTGTATTTAGAGAAATTGCCGTGAAATCGTATGCAAAGGAAATCGATGTACAGCCATATCGACACGATTCTACTCAAGTTGCTTTAAAAGGGCGATTAGCACCACAGCAATCTATTGGGTATAAAAAGGACTTTGAAACCATTTATAATTATCTGGATATTGATTTTCAAAAAGGATTAAAAGGAAATTGGACAGTCACCAAACCTGATACAAGCTCAACGATGAAAATGCGATTCAGAAGTGAGGCAACTAAAGGCGTGATGCCAAATGTAGTTGGAATGGGAGTGCGGGATGCCATGTTTGTTTTAGAAAGTTTAGGACTTGAAGTGAATATAAGAAGTACACAATACGGACGAGTGATTAAGCAATCGATTCCAGCAGGAAAAGGCGTGCGACGAGGGGCAAGAGTGTTTTTACAGTTAGGTTGATGCGAGTTACGAGTTGCGGGTTACGGGTTATTAAACTCGCAACTCGCAACTCGTAACCCGCAACGGTAAAAAGATGCAACTACAAGCGTTATTAACGGATATAAAAATCAATACAATCAAAGGAGATAATAATCCGATGATTAATGATATACAATTCGATTCTCGAAAAGTCGAGGACGGAAGTGTGTTTGTGGCAGTGCGAGGGGTGCAAGTGGATGGACACCGATTTATTGAAAAAGCGATTGAAAAAGGAGCAAAAGTTATTGTTTGTGAAGATTTGCCTGAAGTATTGAAAACGGAAATTACTTATGTAAAAGTAGAATCCTCCGCAGAAACTTTAGGGAAATTGGCAAGTAACTTTTATGGAAATCCATCGCATCAATTAAAATTGGTTGGCGTAACAGGCACAAACGGAAAAACGACAACAGCGACTTTACTCTACAAATTATTTATGGATTTGGGGTATAAAACAGGGTTGTTATCCACAGTTGAAAATAAGATAATTAACGATACCATTAAAGCGACGCATACCACGCCTGATGCCGTTCAGCTCAACGCTTTATTAGCTCAGATGCTTGCAGCAGGTGTGGATTATGTCTTTATGGAAGTGAGTTCGCATGCGATTCATCAGCGACGAATTGCAGGATTAAAATTTGAAGGAGGGATTTTTACCAATATCACACATGATCACTTGGACTATCATAAAACCTTCAAGGAATACATCAATGCGAAAAAACAGTTCTTTGATGATTTACCAAAATCAGCGTTTGCACTGACGAATTTGGATGATAGGCGAGGAAAGGTCATGTTACAAAACACAGCCGCTCGACAAAAGACCTATGCTATCCGAAAGCTTGCAGACTTTAAAGCCAAAATTTTGGATAATAGTTTGACGGGCTTGCACTTAAAAATCAATGGACGAGAATTTTACAGTCAACTAATTGGTGAATTTAACGTGTCGAACCTATTAGCAGTATATGGAACGACTACTTTGCTAGGTGTAGATGAAGTAGAGGCGTTAACGAGTATGAGTCGCTTAAAAACAGCCGAAGGACGTTTTGATTACATTATTGAAAATGAAAAAGTTGCCATTGTCGATTATGCACATACGCCTGACGCATTAGAAAAGGTATTGGCGACTATTGATCAGCTAAAAGGAAGTAGTCAAGTTATTACGGTAGTCGGATGTGGTGGAGATAGAGACCGAGCAAAGCGACCGATTATGGCAAAAGTGGCTTGCGATTATAGTCAGTTGATTATTTTGACCAATGATAATCCAAGAACGGAAGACCCAAATGAAATTTTAAAGGAAATGGAAAGGGGCGTTCCAAGATATGCAACAAATAGAACATTAACGATTAGCGATAGACGACAAGCGATTAAAACAGCTTGTGCATTAGCCAAAAGTGGCGATATAATTTTAGTAGCAGGAAAAGGACACGAAAAATATCAAGAGATTAACGGTGTGAAACATCCTTTTGATGATAAGGAGGTGTTGAGGGAGTTCTTGAAAGGATAAAACGAAACGATTCAAAATAAAACTTAAGATGCTGTACCACTTATTTGATTACTTAGAACGAACGTATGAGTTCACAGGAGCGAGTTTGTTCCAATTTATCACCTTCCGAACAGGATTGGCGATTGTGATTTCCTTGTTTATTTCTTTGATTATGGGTGGACGTATCATTGGGATTATCAAGAAATTCCAAGTGATTGAAAAACAGCGTGCTTTAGGATTACCGGGTGAAGCTTTGAAAGCAAAGACACCTACGATGGGCGGTTTAATGATTATTCTAGCGATTGTAGTTCCCACGCTATTAGTTGCCCGATTGGATAATGTTTATATTCAATTGATGTTGGTTTCTACGATTTGGATGGGAGCAATTGGCTTTTTGGATGATTATTTCAAATTGACCAGAGGAAAAGAAGGACTAGCCGCACGATATAAAATTTTAGGTCAAGTAGGACTGGGATTGATTGTGGGATTAGTGATGCTGTACCATAACGATGTAGTTGTGCGAGTAAATCAAGCAGATTTAGATCAATATGGCTATGAAGTGGTAGAAACAGTACAAGTTGAAAATGATGCCGTTGAGGGTGGAAAGGAAACGATGTATCATGTAAAAACTACTTTGACGAATGTTCCATTTTTTAAAGGTAATGAAATTGATTATTCCGTCTTTACTTCCTTTTTAGGAGAAAATGGGGAGTCATTAGTTTGGATATTTTTTATACCCTTTATCATTATCGTGGTGACGGCAGTTTCAAATGCTTCAAACCTGACCGATGGATTGGATGGATTAGCTACAGGTGTGGCAGCAATCATAGGGGCAACGCTTGGAATCTTAGCATATCTCTCAGGAAACTCGATTTTTTCGGATTACTTGGATATTCTTTACATTCCATATTCTGGTGAATTGGTTGTTTTTATTGGATGCTTTTTGGGAGCCTGTTTGGGGTATTTATGGTACAATGCTTATCCTGCTAAAGTCTTTATGGGCGATACTGGAAGTTTAGCATTAGGTGGAATTTTAGCCGCATTTGCAATTGTCATTCGCAAGGAATTATTGATTCCGTTGTTGTGTGGGGTGTTCTTAGCTGAAACTAATGATTCAAGTAAGTTATTTCAAATATACCAAAAGAAAATATGGTGAAGGTCGTCGGATATTTTTAATGTCGCCGTTACACCATCATTTTCAAAAGAAAGGATGGCACGAAGCCACTATCGTTACTCGATTTTGGATTATCGGAATCATTCTAGCCGTATTGACACTTTTAACATTGAAAATTAGGTAATAAAACGGTTGACGGTGAACGGTAAACGGTGAACGGCTGACGAACTAGAGTAAACATAATTCGTGAATTGTTAACCGTCCACCGTTAACCATCTACCGTCCACCGTATCAAAAATGATTACAATCTTAGGCGGAGGCGAAAGTGGGGTAGGAGCGGCTGTTTTGGCAAAAAAACAGGGATTTGAGGTGTTTGTGTCAGATTACGGAACGATTCAAGAACAATATAAAACGGTTTTAAACCAATATCAGATTCCATTTGAAGAAGGACAACATTCGGTGGATAAAATACTGACTTCAAAGGAAGTTATAAAAAGTCCAGGAATTCCGGATAAAGTGTCGATAATCAAAAAAATTAAAGCGGCAGGAATTCCGATTATTGATGAAATTGAATTTGGATTTCGCTATACGGATGCGACAATTGTAGCAATTACGGGTAGCAACGGTAAAACAACCACAACAGGTTTGACCTATCACTTGCTGAAAGCAGCAGGTTTCAATGTGGGATTAGGCGGAAATATTGGGATTTCATTTGCCAAGCAAGTAGCAGAGGAAAACTTTGATTATTATGTTTTAGAACTCTCTAGTTTTCAATTAGATGGTATCAAAACGTTCCGACCTGACATTGCAATTCTTTTGAACATAACGCCCGATCATTTAGATCGGTATGAATACAAATTGGTTAAGTACATTGCATCAAAATTTAGAATTACCAAAAATCAAACGAAGCAAGATTTATTTATTTACAATGGTGAAGACGAGAATTCAATTACTTGGTTAAATGGACAAACCCTCACCGCAAGAAGTGAGGTGATTACATCGCAAAATTTTGAAAATGTGCCTTTTATAACAATAGAAGAACACACTTTTGACACAACAGAACTCAGCATTAAAGGATCGCACAACTGGTTTAACGCTAGTTGTGCGATTCGAGCAGCCTTGGCACTTGGAGCGGATAAAGATTTGCTACAACAAGGCTTGGCAACTTTTCAAAATGCACCGCATC
>CAYLSF010000218.1:0-8654 GCA_964385675.1 uncultured Saprospiraceae bacterium | reverse complement strand
TTTTCAATGATAAACTAAACATTTATGTTAAAAATAATATTGAAATTTGATTATCATTATAAATATTTTTAGATTAGTCTAAATTTAAAATTAACTTAAACATAAAATATAAACATCATTGAATGAAAAAATATTTCACACTATACATAGCTTTATTTTCTATAATATCTCTAAAAGCACAACAAATTAAAGGTCTCATTCAAGCGAATGAGAAACCTGTTCCCTTTGCCAGTATTGCTATTCAAGAATTAAATAAAGGAACTTTAGCGAATGAAAATGGACAATTTATCATAGATATCACAAAAAAGGGTACTTATACAATCGTTATTTCTAATGTAGGTTATCAATCTATTACAAAAGAAGTGACCGTTGATACGGATAATGTTGATTTAGGCATCATTTCACTCAATGAAGATGTTTTTGGGTTAGAAGAAGTCGTAGTTTCAGGAACATTAAAAGAGACTTACATTAAAAACTCTCCTGTAAAGGTCGATGTAATTACTAGTGCTTTTTTAGAAAAAACTACTTCCCCTACTAATTTAGTAGAAGCCGTACAAATGGTGAACGGGGTTTCAGAAGTGGTCGCTTGTGGTGTTTGTTTTACCAATAGTATAAGTATCAATGGTTTACCTGGGCCTTATACTGCCGTACTCATTGATGGCTCGCCGATGTATGGAAATTTGGCATCTGTTTACGGGTTAAATGGTATTCCTAGAACAATTATTGACCGATTTGAAGTCATCAAAGGACCAAGTTCTACATTGTATGGTTCAGAAGCTGTGGCAGGGGTCATAAATGTGATTACCAAAAATCCAGACCATCAACCCTTATTGGCTTTAGATATTATGGGAACATCTTATTTAGAGTCATTTGGTGATATTTCTTATGCTCCTAAAATTGGTGATTTTAATGGCTTAATTGGTATCAACTACGCTTACATTAATAATTTTGACGATGATAATAATGATGGATTTAGTGATGTTATCAATTTGGATCGAGTGTCCTTATTCACCAAATGGAGTCAAGAACGGGATAACTATAAAAAATTCACGATTACAGGTAAATATTACTACGAAGACCGTAGAAATGGTCTTGAGGAATATTTGAAAAATAGAGCGTATCGAGACTTACGAGGAAATGATCAAATCTACGGAGAGTCTATTTATACCAAACGATTTGAAGTATTTGGAACGTATGAATTTCAAACAGAAGATTATCTAAAATTGGATTATTCGTTTAGTGATCACGATCAGGATAGTTATTATGGTAGCGACTATTATCAAGCCCATCAGACTATTGGTTTTACAAATTTGGTTTGGAATAAAGTTAAAAACTTACATGATGTCACAGTAGGAGCTACACTTCGCCTTCAGTCTTACGATGATAATACTATTGCCACAGGCGATACTATCAATGGAACATTTGTCAATGAAGCAGATAATCAATTTATACCAGGCGTATTTGTACAAGATGAATGGACGGTTTCGGATAAATTAACACTTTTGACGGGTGCTAGATTGGATCATTACCGAGAACATGGATTGATTTTCGCTCCTCGTTTTAATGTAAAATATAAACCTTCTACTTGGACAACCCTTCGTGGAAATTTTGGTACAGGTTTTAGAATTGTCAATCTATTTACAGAAGATCATGCTTTTGTAACAGGAAATAGAACCGTAGAAATTTTAGAGGATTTAGAACCAGAGCGTTCTTACAATGGTACATTAAACTTCAATTATATCTTTTCATGGGGCAATAGTCAAGGTTCTTTTGATATAGATGCGTATTACACTTATTTTACCAATGCCATCTTGCCCAATTATGATGATCCAACTAAAATCATCTATGAAAATTCAAAAGGATTTGCAGAAAGTAAGGGAATTGGTATTAACTACACGCAATCATTCGAGTCACCATTATCTTATAATATTGGCTTTAATCTCCAACGAGCAACACAGACCGAACCTAATGAGCAGGGCATCAATGAAACATCTAATATTGAATTTGCAGCTAAATGGAGTGGAACTTCTAGTATCAATTACAATTGGAAAAAAGTCAGATTAAATTTTTCCTACACGCTTCGTTTAACGGGGCCAATGGCATTGCCAGAAGTATTTGATTTAGATGAAAATGGTCAACCCTTAGGGACATCAAGACCTACCGTTTCTACACCTTTTGCTTTCCAAAACTTACAAATCATTAAATCCTTTAAAAATTCTAATTTTCAAGTCTATGCAGGGATTCAAAATCTAATGGATTCCCGCCAAGAATTATCGCCTTTAGTTGGGTTTAATGACCCGACTACACCTGTTGGCTTTAGTCCATATTTTGATACATCTTATGCTTTTGCCCCAATTCAGGGAAGAGAGATTTATATTGGCATAAAATGGAATACGGGGAGGAGAAATTGAGAATTGAGAATTGAGAATTGAGAATTGAGAATTGAGAATTGAGAATTGTAAGCTATATCAAACAAAACAAAAGCAGCTAGAAATTCTATAGAATTTCTAGCTGCTTTTTCATTAGATAGCTGATTACTAGTCTACTAGTTCGCTAATCCCGATAGCTATCGGGAAAGCAACCAGTCAACTAATCACCAATTAATGAACACCATGCATCCATTTCTTAATAATTGGCGATAATAATAAAGCCAATATCGTACAAGCAAAAGCGATAACACCAATCATGGTAAAGACGGAAGCATACGTTGCTAGACCTTGTACGGCTTCGGAAGCCCCTTCTGGAGCATTACCACCTGCAAACCCTGTAACTGCTTCTGTGAATCCTGCTAACCAATCGGGTACTGCTGATCCGCCTTCTGATGGAACGGTTAATTTTGCAATCGCTCCTGCGATAAAGTGAGCAAAGGCAGACGATAGGAAGAAAACCCCCATAAAGAAAGCAACCATGTGTTTAGGTGCGAGTTCTGTGGTTTTAGATAGTCCAATAGGAGAAATAAATAATTCCCCGGTGGTAATAAAGAACCATCCTACAATTAAGAATAACATTGGAACTCTACCAGCTCCATCCATAAAGTTAGCACTATAAGCAAAGATTAAAAATCCAAGTCCTAGTAACGCAATTCCTAAAGCCGATTTATAGGGTGTGCGAGGATTTGTGCCTCTTTCGGATAACGCTACCCACATTAAGGAAAATGGAACGGCTAATAAGATAATAAATCCAGGATTAATAGCGTTGGTTTGAGCGGCATTTAGGAACGATAAATTCACATTACGCTCTGCAAAAAGCGTCAAAGAACTACCCGCCTGCTCAAAGAACGACCAGAATACCGTCAAAAAGAACGTCAATAAAATAATAACCGTAATTTGTTCCCTTTCTTTTTTTGATACAATCGTGAATAAATATCCAATATACCCTAAAACAACGATTAAGATAACGGTCAAAAGATTCCCCATAATCATTTCATTATAGAAAACCATTGCTGAAAAGATAGGTACTAAAAGGAAAGCCGCCACAGTCACCCAAGTAAACACATTAGCACCTGCTATTTTTTTCTCTTTATACTCAACTGGTTGCAAACCTCTATCTCCAAACACCCCTGCATTTCCTCCTTGCCAAAATACGATTAGCCCAACCATCATACCAATACCCGCTGCACCGAATCCATAATGCCAACCATATTCTGCACCTAACCAACCACACACCAAAGGTGACAACCATGCACCAATATTGATTCCCATGTAGAATAAGGTAAAACCAGCATCACGCTTAGGATCGCCTTCTCGATAGAGCGTACCCACTAAACTGGAAATATTGGGTTTAAAAAATCCATTTCCGACAATCAATAATCCTAATGCCATAAAGAAAAATATTTCATCTTCAATTGCCATCACAAAGTGACCAATTGCCATTAAGACCGCTCCTAGCATGACGGACTTTCGATACCCAATCAGTTTATCAGCTATCATACCTCCTATCAAAGGGGTAGCATAAACCAACGCACCATACGCTGCATAAATCCCCAAACTCTTTGTCTCTCCATCTGCCATATCTTGGTATAACGCCTGTACCATATAAAGCGTCAATAACGCACGCATTCCATAGAAACTAAACCGCTCCCACAATTCCGCAAAAAATAAGTATAATAACCCTTTAGGATGTCCAAAAGCGTAAGACTGATTATCTAAAAAATCATCTTTTTGGACTTCGTTGTCGTCTAAAATATTTGACATAAGATTAAAATTTATAGTTGTTTTGGTAATTAAATTCTAGCAATTGTTTTGAGACAATCAATTAACGCCCACCAAAATAGGAATTTTTTTGGGGTTAAAGGGAATTTGTTAATTTTGAATGACAAAATTTTGAACTTAGTGAAGTCTTTGCATTATTATACATTGAATGAATTATTGATAAAATAATATACTTTAATAATTTAATAGTAACACAATCATTATGAACGAGACAAAATCCCTTTTCAATCAATTACAAATCATCTACTTTGCTCTATTTATGGGGCAAGTCGCTATTGCAACTATTTTTTACTTTTTGATTCAAGGGGAAACTCCCAATCCAGATAATTTATTGCAATATGTTGGAATTGGCATTTTACTAATGAATATAAGCGTCAGTACTGTTTTATACAATATGCGTAAAAAACAAGGAAGAGCTTTAAAGGGAGGTTTAAGTCAACGCTTAAAGCATTTTCGGGTAAGTAGCCTAATTCGTTGGGCGATGCTGGAGGGCGGTAATTTAGCAATATTGGTATTCATGTTTGTGGATAAGCGTCCTTTTGATTTGGTCTTTTTTGCATTGGGTTTAGGGGCATTTATATTGACCCGTCCTACCACTGATATGATAGCTCAAGATTATGAATTATCAAATGATATGGAACGAGAGTTGAGGAATGCGACTCGTAGTTAATGACTATGTATTTCGGATTTCCCCGTATCAAGTACGGGGCAGGCTTCTTTCGGATTTCGGAAAAATTCGATCTAAAGTTGTGTATCCAAAACTACATTGTTCTTTTCTTGTAAAAAAAGAAAAGTAGTAGTATAACTATCAATATACCTCCTACAATAATTAAATTTCTACTACTCCACCACTCATTTCCATAAATGACTTCTGTATTACCAATTTGTACAAATCCAGACCAATAAAAGGGGTGTGACGCTTCTATGCCCTTACCTTCTAAATACGCTAACTTAGCTTGATGTAAAGCTGCGGATTTGGATTGCCCTTCTTTTAAGTTTTTATAAAATAATTGCATCAATTCGCTTGTACTTTTATCATCTACTGACCATAAACTCATCACCACACTCGGACATCCTGCATACATAAATGCTCGTGCCAAACTCATCACCCCTTCCCCTTTTTTAATCTCCCCTACGCCCGTTTCACAAGCACTCAATACGGCTAATTGAGCATTCAATGGCAAATTATACAACTCAAATCCTAATAAAGCCTCATCAGAAAAATAGATTCGAGTATCTTGAAAATCTCCTGCCGCACAAGCATGTGTACATAAGTGTAATACATTGTATTGATTGGCTATTTCCTTAAAATTCTGAAGGGTTGCTTCTTGATTAAAATGAAGATTGCCTTGCATAATCGTATTAATCACTTCCAAGTTCTCTCTACCATATACCAAATCACCTAATACTTCATCTGCACAATCTCTTTTTGAAGCTATAGTCCCCGAAAAACTAGGTGCAAATCCGCCAAAATCTTTAATATTTTCCCCCTTCTTTTTCTGTAACCCTTCCAATAATAAAGTCGCAGAATAACCGTAACTAATTTGATAGTCTTTAATTAGGTAAGGCATTTTTTTAAATTCGTATCTAGCATTTTTAAGATTGGACTGAGTTGTTAATAATGCTTCAAAAGGGATATAATTAAGTACATCATCGGGTATAATTACTAGACGACTAGTAGCCGCAGAGGATGACTCAATAGCGGGCAAAACAAATGTCTCATATAATTGAAATGCTGTCTGATAATAAACCAAATGAGCATCTTTCAAAGTTGGATCCCGTTGTAAAAATCGGCGAAGGTTATTAATATCTTGCTGTAAGTTATTGGGGTATTGAATGGTTTTAACCTCTATGTTCCTTTTCGAAATATGGAATATATATATGGTGGAGTCCCCAAAGAAATAAGAAAGCATTGACGTTTCATTATCCAATAGCTGACGTTGAATGTCTTTTACACTTGCAACTGCTGTATTATATTGCAGTTGAAAATAGTCCTGATAATCTTCCTTAATTTGTTGCTTAAGTTTCGTATATGCCTCCTTCAAATCAAAAATAATACTTTCCCAATTTTTAATCTTTTCAGCCTCTGATTTATCTTTCTGCTTTTCCTCCCAAATCTTACGCTCATAAAAGGTAATATCCGATTTAAAATCTTGTTCTTGTTGAACGATTTCTTGAGGCAAACCAAACCTTGCTTCTATTCCTCTAAATGCTTCTAATAATAATACGGCTTTACTCTTTTCTGAAAACTGAAACGCCATTTCATTATCTCCAACCTTCAATGCCGTTCGAATCGCTTTTTCATAAATCTGAATCCCTTCTTCCATCAAGAAAAGCTTAGAAGCATCACTTTGGAAAGAGGTTCGCATTTTATCTATCAATTTACTACAGACTTGATAGGTATTTAAGGCTTCTTCATTTTTATCCATTAATCGCTGTATATCTCCTTTAGCAGATAAGGCTTTCAATAGTTCAACTTGATGTAGTACATTATTTAAAGAAGGATTGATATTTATGTTGTCATTATCAAAATCAAAAACAACGGATTGAATCGCCTTTTGATAGGATTCTAATGCTTTGGAATAATCTTTTTGAGTTTTAAAAATATTACCTAATAAAAAGTGAGTTTGTCCTAGTACATGATGTTTTTTTGGCAATACTTCCTTTCTTATTCTTAAAGCTACTTGAATAGTATCTAAAGCACGATTGTAATCTTGTTGTTTAAATAATACCGTTCCAATATTTTCATAATTTGCAGCTAAGTTTCGTTGTGTTAATTTGGGAAGTTGTAAGCGTTGAGCAAGATATTCTAAAGCTTTATCATATTCTTTTTTATGGATATGAAGTTCTGCAAGATTTAATAATAAAGACTTTCCATTGAAACCATGTTCTTCAAAAATTAGTAATCCTTTTTCATAATTGATCTGTGCTTTATTATATTCTTTTAAATTGCTATTTACAAACCCTAGTCCATTATATATCCTAGCTCTTGTATTAAAGTTTGTCTCATTTGTAAGCGATAATGCTTTATTGTAATAAGCATTCGCTCGATTATAATCACCAAATTCATCATAGGCTGAAGCCAAGTTAACGTATTTGGTAGCTTTCATATTATCATCAACATTTGTTTGCTGATTATCAATATCTAAAGACGCGCTATAATATTCTGTAGCTCTATAAAAATTACCCTTAATATAAGCCAAAAGACCTTTTAGGTTTAAAATAAGACTATATACAATATTAGATTTTGGTAAGGGAGAAGACTTTCCCTCTTCTAATGCTTTATCTAAATATTTATCGGATTGGTAATAATCACTCTGATAATAATAACTTTGAGCTATATCATAATAACAGAATAAATAATTTTCCCATTGATTCTCTTTCTTATAAATAGGTTGAATTTGTTCAGCAAAATATTGTGTCTTTACAGGACTTATAAGTACATATTTATACAGTGAATCTTGTAGTGATACCGTATTTTGAGCTTGTAGTGATAAAACAAAACTGATAGCAAAAATGCACCATAATGCTTTTAACAATTGCTTATACATGAACTAAGGGTTTAAATATTGTCTATTCCTACCAAAAAAAATGCTTTACATAGAAATCTATGTAAAGCACTAATTTACATTAAAAAATTAAACTTTTTGAGTGTATATATACCTTACACAACATTCCAATCATCTCTTATCCATTTCTTTCAATAATTAAGTTGATATCAACTCAACATCAATAGGGAGACGAATCATCAGGAAATCCTGGACATATACTAGTAAATGGTATTGTATATATAAAAATATAACTTTGTAATCCACCTGGTCCCCTTGACCCTGATCTTGAATCTGAACTCCCTTCTCCCATTTGGTAGGTTACTGTGACTTCTAATTCTCCTGAATTACCGACAAAATTAACGGGTAAATTAAATGTTGGAGTGAATGATCCTCCAGGAGTTAATGAACCCAAAAATAGTGACCCCATATTATATGGATTATTATTATTGTCATATGCAGTTACATCAAAGTCAACATTTTGCATAGTACCATTCAAGTAGTTTGAAAACTCAAATTGAACTGGCGTAGCAGGAGGTAAACATACCCGAATTCGAGGTTGAGTTCTGGTATGTGTACCTGGAGGTAGACCATTATCCTTGGGAGCCATTAATCCAACTCTTATAGGATTCTGAGCAAAAGCAGTATTTACACTTCCTAACATTAAAAATAACATTAATGATAATACACCTATTCTTGTGATAGCAATTTCTCCTAAATTAAGCTTCTTCATTTTCTAAATTTCTTTTAAGTTAAAAATTTCTTTCCACTTAAAAGCAATACATGTCAACGTTATTATTTAACCTACTAAATGGCCGTCTAGCAGGACTTTCAATTCAATTAAAACCACAAGTTACTAGTTAACTATTTAACTTTTAGTAGTCTCCTTATTGTG